>JAIXPV010000498.1 GCA_027486105.1 Runella sp.
AGTTTGATCAGCCGAGACCCGACTAAAATGAGTTTAAAGCGCAAACGCAAGAAAGCTGCTCGGGATGATGCCTATTTAATGACGCTACTGAGTCAACTTAACGTTTGATGCAATCACCTTATATATTGGCGGTTTTTCTTAAAAGCGAATTTGAAATAGGGTATATTGTTGAAACCGCATCCAAAAGAAGCTTCAGTGGTGGTGAGAGAAGTGTCAATGTTCAAGCGTCCTGTTCAGCACTAGACAAAATTTTTTGCCTACTTCCCCCTCATAAACTCAAAGACCTTTTCGATACGTCGACTATTGTACGTAAAAATCTCATTGACTAAGTAAGAGCCCCTCAGCGTACGCGTGTGGCGTATGATAGATAAGTCGTGAAGAATGGATATTAATTCCAGTACAGAATTAAATCCGCTTTTTTACCTGGGTAAACATTATAGAGCAGTTATTGTCGTGGGGTGGTTTTGTAGTAAATATCTCTTGTTTAGTGTACAAATGGGATATAATAAACAAAGACATTTATTATATCCCAAAATTACAATTCTCTTGGAAGAAAAACCTCTACGAACGGTAAATTTTCTTAATTGGGTGCTTTAAGCCCCCAGAAAAACACATGTCGGACTGTATTGTGCTTTTTGGCCCTCTACATAGGATATACAAGCTATAAATGGGTTTTGGTGAATGGTTCAGAGCGTTTTTTACTAAAATGTCTGGCTGAAAAGAAATGATTTTTAAAGAAATTGTCCAAATAGTTTTCAAATATGTCAAAATCCTTATTCCTAAAGTTTTTTATTGAAAAAATGTACCAAAAAGGCATAGGAATTAGTTTAATTTGTTAAAAGTATTGCGAATCTATAAATGTATATGAAATCTAAAACACTTTAATAGTTATGAGTACTATACATAATCTCAACGTTAATTTTAAAGGTACAACGTTCAACCTAGAGCAGGGACTTGACGCCGAGTTCATTATAATGTCAGGCAAAACATTATTGCCTTTGCCCGAGCCAGGCGTTACTTGTTTGTGGGAATCTTCTGAACTAGTAAGAGTGTATCGTTCGCAACAGACTACTCAGACTAAAACTCAATTTCTTTCTTTTGGAGAGGATAGAGTCGAAATAGAACCATTGAAGAAATACAAGTCGATTCGGTTGTTGAGGCTTTCGGTATCGACAGAATGGCTGATTGAGAATAACCTTCTCGACTCATTTGCTCAGATTAAGAACCTCTATGATTTTGTGTCGTTGCCTTCTTTCTACGAATCGCTCGATTCACAGTTGTTTACCCTTGTTCGAAATTCAGACCCGTCGCGTTTAAACAATAACCTGCGCTTAAAAAGTGCGTTGTTTAATTACTTGAATTCTTATTTTGAGGTTTTAAAAAGTCCAAAAGTCTTAAAAAATGACCGCCTCAAAATAGAATGGGTGGTCAACAACTACATGCTCCAATTTGAACAGCCCATTCCTACCATTACTGAGCTTAGCAATCAGTTGAGCATGAGCGAGAGTAAATTCAAGTACCTGTTTAAGGAGGCTTTTGGGATGCCTTTTTATCAATATTATCAGCAAAAACGCATGAGTGAAGCCGCCGAGTGGCTCAAATCAGGAGAGCTGAATGTTACGGGGGTTTCTCAGAAGTTGGGCTATAGCCACCCTATTAAATTTATCGGACAGTTCAAAAAACTATTTGGTGTTACGCCGCTACGCTACGCCAAAGGGAAAGAATAAGGTTTATTTTTAGTATGACCGGGCACGGGGATTTTGTATTTTTGTGGGAGAAACGTGGTGTTGCCGATTATACTATATGAATTTTCCCTCAAAACTAATTGAAGAGGCAGTAAGTGAAGTATCAAAACTTCCTGGCATCGGAAAAAAAAGTGCTTTAAGAATTGTTCTTCACTTACTCAAACGTACTGAAAAAGAGACGCACTCGTTGGCGGATGCGCTGGTGGCGGTAAGGACGCAAATTCATTATTGTAAAAAATGCCATAACATATCAGATGGAGAGCTTTGCAGTATATGTTTGAGCCCCAAACGCGACGCCTCCGTGATTTGTGTAGTGCAGGATAGCCGGGATGTGTTGGCCATCGAAAATACAGGACAGTACAATGGGCTTTATCACGTTCTGGGCGGTATTATTTCGCCACTGGAAGGTATCGGTCCGAGTGATTTAAAAATAGATTCTCTTCTGGAAAGGCTCCAACATACTACGGAAGCCAAAGAAATTATCCTGGCTCTCAGCCCCACAATGGAGGGAGATACAACCTCCTTTTACCTCCAAAAAAAAATAAAACCATTCTCCCTTAAAATTTCTACCATTGCAAGAGGAATACCTATTGGAGGAGATTTAGAATATGCCGATGAAATTACATTGGGCCGGAGTATTGTGAGTAGAATTAACTATGATTAGGGCTTTCTTCTCTAAAAAAATAAGCGCCATTTACCCACTTCATTCATTTGTACAAATGAAGGTTTGGTTTAAAAAATTGTCAGTTATGTCAGTAGAAATAGACGGTTGGTCGCTTATTTGACAAGATTAAATCCTATTCAGGCTTGCTAAAGTACCAAATGAAAAACTTTGCTCAATACACCGTCGAGGACTTTGCAGCGGAGCCGCTGTTTATACGGTGGGTACAGCAACCTGATGATGTAGAACTTAGCAATTTTTGGCAAGTTTGGCTCACCAATCACCCCTATAAATCAGACGAAATTGCAGAAGCAAGAACGTTGGTAGGCCAGTTTTCGGATACCTACATGGGCATGACGTCCCAAGAGATGCGTACGCTTTGGAAGCGAGTATTAGAGTCTGTGCACACCATCCCTGAAATTGATCCATTGGATCAGGAAGTAAAACCCATTGCTTCCGTTTTTTATCTTACCCGTTGGCTAGTTGCCCTCTTTGTTGGGCTGGCATTAGTGGGCTGGATTCTCTGGAAAATCTATTAGTTTTTTGTGCGTTCATTCCTGCTCAATTGTCGTTCTAACGGTGTATTTTGTCGACGTAATGTTGATAAAATACAAAAAATAGTTCTATTATTTTAAAAAACATTCAGGGCTAAAATGGGGTTTAACTTAAAAATAGTCAAAAAAATACGTAAAAATTTATGTATCGGAAACGTTACCGGGAACGATTGCATAAAATAATTTGGGCTAAATTTTGCTTAACTAAGCCATTAGCCCTAAACTCAACCAATCTAAACTTTGAATATTTAATACAAGAACCCAGAATAATTACATTTTAACCTATTTCAATTTTTCTAAATTATGAGGAGTTTCTCTACTTTGTGCAGTCTGTGGGTAGTTGCTACGGTGCTGAGTGCATCGACGGTCCAGGCATACACTCCACCGGCAAATGGCAGTGGCGGTAAAATTACCACCAACGTGAACGTTGACAAAACCGTCAGCGGGAAAGTAATTGCATCTGAAGACGGCGCCCCCCTTCCTGGCGTAAGTGTTGTGGTGAAAGGTACTACTACAGGAACAAATACGGATGGAGATGGTAATTTTAAAGTAAATGTAAAAGATGACGCTGCCGTATTGGTATTTTCGGCAGTAGGCTTTGAAAAACAAGAGATTTCGGTAGGCAATCGCTCTACCATCAATATTACTCTTGTAACAGACCAGAAATCACTCAATGAAGTCGTAGTGGTAGGGTACGGTACTCAGAAGAAAAGCCAAATGACGGGTGCAATATCACAAGTAACGGCTAAGCAAATTACAGAAATGCCTTTAACTAACCTTGGACAAGCCCTACAAGGTCGTGCAGCTGGTGTTGACGTTTCACAATCAGGCTCTAAGCCAGGTGCTGCTCCAAGAATTCTAATTCGGGGTCGTCGGTCATTTAATGCTGGAAATGATCCTCTATATGTGGTTGATGGGATACCGTTGTCGGCTGGTTATGAGGATATCAACCCAAATGACATCCAGTCCATAGAAGTTTTGAAAGATGCCACAGCCACTGCTATTTATGGTGCTAGAGGTGCAAACGGTGTTGTTTTAGTTACCACCAAAAGAGGTGGAACCAAAGGAAAAACAACGGTAACAATAGACACTTATGCGGGTGCTTCTAAGGCTTACAGTAAATTGGAACTCTTTTCGGGAGAAGAATTTGCCGAATACGTAAGAGAGGCTTACAGAGCTACGGGCTTATACAGAGATGCTGCGGGAAATCCTGTTCCAACGGGGGTTGCAGATGCAGCAGCCGATGCCAAAGTGGCAGTTTTAGGAGGTGACCCTAATGTAGCGGCTGGTATTGCGGCTGGAAGAAATACCCAGTATCAGGATTTAATACTCAGAACAGGATTGATGCAGAACCATACCATTGGTATCCAAGGAGGAAACGACAGAACTTCATTTTATATCTCGGGTGGATTTTTCCAAGATAAGGGTATCACAAAACTGTTAGATTTTAC
>JAIXPV010000153.1 GCA_027486105.1 Runella sp.
ATTGTTCTTCGAGCAGCGTAACGGCCTCGGGATGCGTGTTTACGCACTTTTCGAGCAAGGTTGTACTGAGTCCGTTTTTGGCCGCAACGTCCGATTTTATGGTGGGAGATAACTGACAATGGTCGCCCGCCAGAATCACTTTTTGGGCTTTTAGCACTGGAATCCAACACGCGGGTTCAAGCGCTTGGCCCGCCTCATCAATCACGACCGTATGATAACGCAACTCCCTGACGGTGTAATGATTAGAGCCTACTAACGTTGCCGTAACCACCTGCGCTTTGACCAACAAATCATCAATGATATACTGCTCAGTGTTGCCCACTTCTTTCATAATCTTGTGCGCTTCGTCAAAAAGCAACTTGCGTTGGTCACGTTCGGATTTGCCAAAGTTACGTTTGTATTTGTGCGCCATACCCTTAAACTCTTGCGCTTGCTTTTTAAGGCGCTTCGCCTCTTTCATTTGGGGATGCTCGGCCATTTTGCTATCGAGCGTCAGCGCCATCAATCGTTCGGTGACGCGGGCGGGATTGCCAACGCGCAGCACGTTGAGCCCTTCTTCATGCAGTTTCTCACTCAATAAATCTACCGCTGTGTTGCTCGGCGCTACTACCAGCACTTTTTGATTTTCGGCTTTTACCAACGCTTTAATTGCTTGCACTAAGGTAGTGGTTTTTCCCGTCCCTGGAGGCCCATGTACAATGGCAAGCTCGTTGGCACTCAAAATTTTATGGACGGCAGCTTGCTGCGATGGATTCAGTTTTGGCGCACTGAAGTAAGGAACCTGTTCCCGAAAAGTTGGCTTTTTTTCTCCCGTTAAAATATGAACCAGCCGCGCCGTGGGTTCGCTCGCGCTTTTGTCGTAAACCGCCGCCGCCTGCTTCAGTGCAGATTGCATTTCTTCATAACTGTTATCGTCAAATAGAACGTCAATGCCTAGTTTTCCATCCCGCGACCACCCGGGCAGCTCATCAGTACGCAGGGTTATCTTCAGGCGATTGCCGTTTTGATGCGTTACGGTTCCTTCAACACGGTCGTTTTTGGGGTCGTGGTTGCAAAAAAATACGGCGGGCATCCCAAACCGAAATTGATGCGAAATATCTTGGTGGGTGGTGCGTTCGAGTTCAACGGTCAAATAATCCCCCCGGCTCATTTCAGAGCCTCTGATTGCTACCGGATACCACGTCAGGCCGTTGGCCCTGCGCTCGGCCACCGAAGATTGCTCCGTGAGTTTACGGTACTGGTTATGGTCTTCTTCCCGTTCGGTTTTTAATAAATCAAGTAGCTTTTTAAAATACTCCATGCCCAAAGGTACGAGATAGTGGCCTAAATGAAGTTTTTAATACGTTGATTTTTCTGTTTAATGGCTTTTTTAGGCCCATTAAATTAACTTAATTTTAACACTAATTATATACATTCATTTATTTTTGGTCAAAATTCAGTCAAAACAAGCAAAAGGAAGGGAAGTTTTTAGTATTATTTTACTATTATTTTGTACTTGAAATTTTTTGCCCCAGTCCATTCCTTTTCCGTATGAAATTCAGCATGAATCTGCTCCTATGGGGCACCCAAATTGACGAAAGCCTTTTCCCGACGCTAGACCTGATTCAGGAGATTGGGTTTGAAGGCGTAGAAGTTCCGATTTTCAACCCCAACCCCAATGCTTGGCATAGCTGGCGGAAAAAACTCGATGAACTCGGCCTTCACCGCGAATGTGACACCTTCTGCGGTCCCAATGAAAACCTCATTAGCACCGATGCTACTATCCGCGCCAATGCCCTTACCAACCTCAAAAGAACCGTCGACTGCGCTGCCGTTTTGGGCGCCACGAAGCTCATGGGACCGTATCACTCCGCATTGGGTGTTTTTACGGGCCAACCCGCCACAGCCGACGAATGGAAATGGGGTGTAGAGGGCATTCATCACTTGGCGGAATACGCCCAAAATCAAGGCATTTTGCTCGGTTTGGAATACTTAAACCGGTTTGAGTTATACCTCACAAGCTGCGGCGACGAGCTCATCCACTTCGTCGACGACGTCAATCATCCCAACTGCAAAATCATGTTTGATACTTTCCACGCCAACATCGAAGAAAAAAACATCGGCGATTGTATCCGTAAAATGGGAGACCGCATTGCGTTTATTCAACTTTCTGAAAACGACCGTAGTACCCCGGGCAAAGGTAACGTTGACTGGGCGGGGGCTTTTCAGGGTATCAAAGACATCAATTATGACGGCTGGCTAAGTATTGAAGCCTTTAGTCAAAAGCTTCCTGCGGCCAATATTTGGCGAAAAATGTTTGACTCCGAAGAGCAACTGATGCGAGACGGACTGGCATTTATCCGCAATTCATGCAACACCATGGGGATATAAAACACATTTTTTGATAAAAAATCATACCATATCATGTCTAAAAAAATCAACATCGCCATCGTAGGACTCGGTTTTGGAGCCGAATTTATCCCCATCTATCAGCGTCACCCAAACGCCAATATGTACGCCATTTGTCAGCGGAATGTCGAGAAGCTCAACGCCATCGGCGACGCTTTCAACATTGCTGTACGCTACTCCAATTACGATGAATTATTGAAAGACCCCAATATTGACGCCGTTCACATCAATTCACCCATCCCCAACCACGCCGAGCAAACCTTAAAGGCACTGCGCGCGGGCAAACACGTGGCCTGTACCGTTCCGATGGCAACCTCGGTAGAAGATTGCATGGAAATCGTAAAAACCTGCAAAGAAACTGGGAAAAAATACATGATGATGGAAACAGTAGTGTATGCCCGTGAGTTTCTGTTTGTGAAAGAGTTGTACGAAAAAGGCGAACTTGGTAAAGTGCAGTTTC
>JAIXPV010000226.1 GCA_027486105.1 Runella sp.
GAGGCGGACAACTTGCTCAATAATTCAGCTGGAACGTACGCATCCAATTTGCGTAGAATCATTGAAAAATCCCGTCAACATTTTGGTAAAAATGTAGGCTGGGTCATTTCAAGGGTCTCTTATTATAACTCAAAAGGAAGTAATCAAGAGATTATTAACGGTCAAAATCAGGTCGTTTTAGGGGGGAATTCCGTATTTTTTGGACCTTCTACTGATAATATTCAAACACCTCGCCCTGACGGTTTTCATTTTCAAAATGGTGGATTGTCCGATGCAGCGGGTGCTTGGAATTCGGCCTTAGACAACAACTTCTTCAATTCCTGTTTTCCTCAAACGGGAACATTTCCGAGCTTTTCTGTTAGCTGTGCGGGAGGAAACCAGTTGAATATCAATGTACAAGGGCCTTTTACGTCGGTTCAATGGAATAACGGAGCCAATGGCTCGTCGGTTAACTTTGGGCCAGGAAATTATCAAGCTACCGTAAGAGACGGTGCTGGAAATGTCTATTATACCCCCAACATCACCGTTCCGAACGATTTGCAAAGCGCTCCAATTACTATCTCAGTAGACGGTAAACTGCCCCTTTGTCAAGGAAGTACCGTGGGGCTTATTTCGAGCGGCGCAACTGGAAACCAGTGGAATACTGGCTCAACGAATCAACGTATAGAAGTGTCGGCATCGGGGACTTATTCTGTTTCGACCCAAAACTTATACGGCTGCAAAGGCTCCGCTAGTATCAATGTTACGTCCTTTTCTTCTCCTTTACCCCCAAAGCCAACCATTGCGGCTTCGGGGCCGCTTACTTTTTGTCAAGGTGAGTCGGTTAATCTGACGGCCACCTCAGCTGCAGAATATCGTTGGTCGACAGGCGACAGAGGCCAAGTTGTAACGGCTCGCAACAGTGGCACCTACGAAGTCAGGGTGCTAGATGATAAAGGCTGTACTTCTGAACCAGCAAGTGTGAAAGTACAGGTCAATGCGCCACCCGCTGCCCCTACCATTAGTGCTTCTGGAAACACATCGTTTTGTCAAGGAGGACGCGTAACACTGTCTTCCAACTATGAATCTGGTAATATTTGGAGCTCAGGCCAGCAAGCTAAAAACATTGAAGTAACAACCTCAGGGACCTATAATGTACGCTTTCGGGATGCCAATGGCTGCGACGGAATATCAAATAATATCACAGTAACGGTCAATCCGTTGCCACCAGCGCCCACCATTACACCCGAAAGGCCCGTGGTCTTTTGCGAGGGTGACAGTACCATTTTAACGTCAAGCAGTTCGGCCCAGTACAACTGGAGCAATGGTGCACGCGGTCGTCGTATCAATATTTTGAAAGCAGGGAGTTTCTCCCTGACCGTTACCGACGCCAACGGTTGCACCTCTCCAGGTTCGGAAGTGGTGACCGTAAAAGTCAATCCTTTGCCAGCTCCACCGACCATAACTGCCGATCGCAGCACCACCATTTGTGAAAATGAAGTAGTTACCCTTATATCGTCGGAGCAAACAGGTTATATTTGGAGCAATGGACAAAATACGAAAAGCGTAATTGTCAATCTTCCGGGTCGATACTCGGTCAGGACGGTTGACGCCAACAGGTGTCAGTCACCTTCTTCCAACACTATTTCGATAACGGTCAATGCACTGCCAGCTAAACCAATCATTACGGCTCTTGGGCCAACCACTTTTTGCCAAGGAGGGCAAGTTTCATTAACCGCCAATTACAGCACTGGCATTACGTGGAGTAATTTTCAAAATAGCCAAACAATTACGGCAACTACTGGGGGAAATTATAATGTGAGTTACGTAGATAACAATGGTTGCCGATCGGTTTCGGATGCATTTCCGGTCAAGGTCAACCCCCTGCCTGCCGCGCCTACAGTGGTCAATGAGCGACCTACTACTTTTTGCGCCACCGACAATACAGTGTTGACGATTACATCGGGAGGTAATATTTTTGAATGGAGCAACGGAGACCGGGGACGAACCATCAAAGTTTATAGTGCCGGAAGTATTTCGGCCACGGTATTTGAGCCTTCTACGGGATGTACTTCGCCTGCGTCGGCCCCCATTCAAATTGTGGTTAATCCAAATCCGGGGCAGCCTACCATTTCGGTGGGAGGGCCCACAACCATCTGTGCGGACCAAAGTGTAACCCTGACTGCGCCTGAGGCAAGCGCCTATCAATGGTCAAACAACGCCAATACCAAAAGTATAGCCGTCAGTTTAGCGGGAAATTATACTTTGATAATTCGGAATCAATTTGGCTGTTCTTCTCCCCCTTCAGAACCCGTAAACGTGCGAGTAAATCAGCTACCGCCCGTTCCGACCGTTATCTCTGAAGGACGTTTAACTTTTTGCGATGGTGATCAGGTCGGCCTTCGAGTAGAAACAAATTATGATGTATTGTGGAACACGGGCGAATCAGGTAAGCGAATTGTTGCGGCTAAATCTGGCAATTATGCCGCACGCGTGCGGGATGAAATCGGTTGCTTATCACCGTTTACGGGGCCGACAAGGGTTGATGTAAAAGCCCTGCCGCTAACACCAGTCATTGAAAAAATAGGAGTTTATACCCTCCACGTCTCCAACCCAACCGCTTCTGCGGTATACGCTTGGAAATCAGGTAATCAAACCTTAGGGGATACCAAATCAGTGATAAGGGTAAATCAATCCGGCATGTTTACCGTGACCGCCTCCGTACAACACAGCTCAACGTTGACTTGCGTTTCAAAGACGTCTTCTGTGTTTGATTTTATTCTGGAGGCCGATAATAATGACATCGCAGTGTATCCAAATCCTTCGTCGGACGGCAAAGTAATAGTCGAAACACAGGAGATTCTCAAAAATGCCACCTTAATAGTATATGACCTGATGGGAAGACCGATTCAGATCATTAATGTACCGTCTTTTGATAGTCAAAAGCTATTTGATTTTAGTGCTTTGCCAGTAGGTGTTTATGTAATACACGTTGAAAGCCAAGGTTTTAGAAGAAATAAAAAACTGATAATTGTTCAATAATGAAAGTATTTGGCTTGATTGGTTACCCATTGACCCATTCTTTTTCTAAAAAATATTTTACCGAAAAATTTGAAAAAGAAGGGATTCAAAACACCCGCTATGAGTTGCTTGAACTCCCTGACTATGATAATTTTTCCGAATTGATTAAGGCAAATCCTGACTTGGCGGGATTGAATGTGACCATCCCGCATAAGCAAAATATCATCCCTTTTTTGGATGAACTCGACGCGGCCTCGGCGGCGCGTATCGGTGCGGTCAATACGATTAAATTTCTTCCTGATGGTAAATTAAAAGGCTACAATACCGATTATTACGGATTCCGAATTTCGTTAGAACAATGGCTGGGGAATTTAAATATTATTCCGAGTCAACTGAAATCCTTGGTATTGGGCAATGGTGGCGCGGCAAAAGCTGTCTTGGCCGCGCTCAAAGACCTTCAGATTGAATACACAATTGTTTCTCGGCAACCCGAACATCAGTCTGCCGCTATTTCTTACCATGATTTAACAGCCGATGTTATGGCTCAACATCTGCTGATTATCAATACCTCTCCCGTAGGCACTTATCCCAAAACTGAAGAATGCCCCGCCATTCCTTATGAACTTCTGGGGGCAAATCATTTACTGTACGACTTAGTATACAATCCAGCCGAAACGCTTTTCCTGAAAAAAGGCAAGGAGCAGGGTGCCCAAATTCATAACGGTTTGCCAATGCTTCAATTACAGGCAGAAAAAGCCTGGGAAATCTGGAATAGCTAAAAAACTTGAAACACTATGCTTCGTCGTCGAGAATTTCTCCAACTTTCGGTTGGATTACTGGCCTTTGGATGCCAAAAACCTGCGGCCAAATCCGCCAAAAATCTACGTTTTGCCGTTGCGTCCGACGGGCATTATGGGCAGCCCAAAACTGATTTTAAGCTCTATCACGAAAATATCATTAAGAATCTGCAAAAAGAACATGCCGAAAGACGGCTCGATTTTGTGGTTTTTAACGGAGATCTATTTCACGACAACGTAGCGTTTTTGCCCGACGTAAAGAAAGTTTTTGACAGCCTTGGGCTTCCCTATTACGTGACGCGCGGCAACCACGATCATGTAACCCCCGAGCAATGGCGCTCCACTTGGGGCTACGATCTCAACCATGCGGTTGAAATTGGGAAAAACGCCATTATTTTGGCCGACACTTCCAACATCAAAGGCGAATACCTTTGCCCCGATATTCCGTGGATAGACAAACAATTGGCGGGGTTTACCAAAAAGGAAAATGTGTTTTTGTTTATGCATATTCCAGCTAAAATGTGGTCTGAGCACGGCACTGAATGCCCCGAATTGGAAAAAATGATTGGGAAGTACCCGAATTTGAAAGCCATGTTTCACGGGCACGACCATGCCATTGATATGGGAAAAACGACTTCAAAACCCGCTTTTTTTGATGGTCATTATGGCGGAAATTGGGGCGTATCGTACCGGGGCTATCGAATTGTGGAGACGCAGGCCGACAATAAATGCTATACGTACCAGTTTAATCCAGAGGCCCAAACCAAGGTAAATGAGCAGGTATTTTAAGCAATAGGTAAAACAAAGCAGAAATGTAGCGTGTTATATATACGTTCGTTGTAATTTTGCAACGAAACGATTCTTTTTAAACGAACGTGTAATTCTGCTCTAACAGCATGAAGACCTTCCACATACCTGATTTTTATCGCAGTCGCATCATTACGCCCCTCAAAGAGCTGCGCCGGAAAAACGATAAGCTTAAACGCGATTTTTCGCCAACGGTGCTTGATTTTGGCCCCGTAAAGTTTCTGATTGCGCGGCATTTTGGGTTTTGTTATGGCGTCGAAAATGCCATTGAAATTGCCTATAAAGCGATTGCGGACAATCCAGGAAAGCGCATTTTTTTATTGAGCGAAATGATTCACAATCCCGACGTAAACCGGGACTTGTTGGAAAGAGGAGTTAGGTTTTTAATGGAAACCACGGGCCGGCAGATTATCCCGTGGGAGGCACTACGCCCCGAAGATATCGTGATTGTGCCAGCGTTTGGAACCACCGTCGAAATCCAAAACCGGTTGAGGTTATTGGGGATTGATGCTTATCAATACGATACTACGTGTCCGTTTGTGGAAAAAGTGTGGAACCGTGCTTCGCAAATCGGCCAAAAGAACTACACCATCATTGTCCACGGAAAACCGTTGCACGAAGAAACCCGTGCGACGTTCTCGCACAGCAAAGAAAATGCGCCGACCTTGGTTGTTAAGAACCTCAAACAAGCCGAGCGATTGGCGAGATACATTACGGGAGAAGGGTCAAAAGAAGATTTTTTTGAGGAATTTCGGGGGCAATATTCGGTCGGGTTTGACCCTGAGCAGGATTTACAGCGCATAGGTGTAGTCAATCAAACCACGATGTTGGCCTCCGATACGCAGGGTATCGCTGATTATCTCAAAGGCGTAATGATCGAGCACTACCAACTGGCGCCGCAGCAAGTGGAAGAGCATTTTGCCAATACCCGTGATACGCTCTGCTATGCCACCAATGACAATCAAGATGCAACGTACGCTTTACTGCAACATGAAGCAGATTTCGTGCTGGTGGCGGGTGGTTACAACAGTTCTAATACATCGCACATTGTAGAATTGTGCGAACAAAAACTGCCGACCTACTTTATTGAGTCAGACAACAAAATACTCGGCAACGCCCTCATCAAGCATTATAACCTCCATACAAAAAAGGAGGAAGTGACCGAAAATTTTATTCCTCAAAAGGAGCAGGTAACGGTGATGCTTACCTGCGGTGCTTCGTGCCCAGATGCGATTATCGAAGGAGTTTTAACTAGAATAGTGTCGTTTTTCCCCGAAGCAAAGCCCATCGATGAGGTATTGGGGGAGCTGGTAGGATGATAGTAGGTGAAAACTGCCTTCAAAGACAATAAAAGATATTAACAAAATTGCCCCGCTTTTCTGGCGGGGCAATTTTGTTAAACAGCGTATTCTTCGACTTTAGATAAGAAATCCTGATATGTAATTCGGATTCCCTCTTCGAGATTGTATTTATGTTTCCAACCCATACTGTGCAATCGGCCCACATCCATGAGTTTGCGGGGCGTGCCGTCGGGTTTGTCGGTATTCCAGTGCAATGCACCTTCGTAGCCTACGGTTTCTTTGATAAGCTCGGCGAGGTTTTTGATTGAGATATCTTCTCCTACGCCGATGTTGACAAACTGTTCACCATCGTAGGTGTTCATCAGGTACACGCAGGCGTCGGCCAAATCGTCGGCGTGCAAAAACTCGCGAAGCGGCGAGCCCGTTCCCCACAATTCAACGAAAGGTTTCCCTTCGACCTTGGCTTCGTGAAACTTCCGAATCATGGCGGGCAGTACGTGGGAGTTGTTGAGATCGTAGTTGTCGTTGGGGCCGTAGAGGTTTGTCGGCATGGCCGAAATAAAATTGCAGCCGTATTGTTTGCGATAACTCTCGCACATCTTGATGCCCGTAATCTTCGCAATGGCGTAGGGCTCATTGGTGTATTCAAGCGGCCCTGTCAACAGATAATCCTCTTTGAGGGGCTGAGGAGCCATTTTAGGATAAATACACGACGAACCCAAAAACATCAGTTTTTTTACCCCTGTGAGGTATGCATTATGGATGATGTTATTTTGAATCTGTAAATTATCGTACAAGAACTCCGCACGATAGACGTTGTTGGCCATGATGCCACCTACCTTTGCCGCCGCCAAAAAAACGTAGTCGGGGCGTTCGGTCTCGAAAAATTCACTTACAGCTTGTTGATTACGTAAATCCAGTTCACGTGAGGTGCGAACTACTATATTTTCATAACGTTCGGCTTGCAAGCGTCGTACAAGCGCCGAGCCTACCATTCCTCGGTGACCGGCAACATATATTTTAGCAGTGCTCTCCATTCCACAAAGTTAAACCATTTTGGTAAAAAATAGAGGGGGGTACCTAAAAAATGACATCCGTTTAGAGCTCAAACCAAATCCGAAACTGCGCTGCTTTGTCTTTGCTGATGATAATTTCTTCTTTGACGGGTACGGTAAGCGACAATTCTATTTTGCCCGAATAATGTGTTCGATAGCTTTCCAGCGCTTCTTTTCTGACAATGTATTGTCGATTGGCCCGTATAAATTGGGTCGGGTCGAGTAGGTCTTCTATTTCATCGAGCGATTGATAATCCGTAATCAAGCGCTGGTTATCGGTGGTAACGAGCCATATTACTTCTTCCCGCACAAAATAAGCTACCCGCGTTTCGGCTACGGCCACCACTGCCCGCTGATAATGAGCCGTAAAACGACGCTTGTACTGTTTGGCGGCTCGATGTTCTAAATCGTGTAATAAATCCCGTAATTGGTGAGAGAAAACTTCTCTATCGGGTGTGCTTTGCCAGCGGCTAAATTTTTCAAAAGCCGATTTAAGGGCTTCTTTATCAATGGGCTTTAGTAAATAATCAATGCTGTTGACCTTAAAAGCGCGAATGGCGTATTCGTCATAGGCGGTGGTAAATATAATAGGACACGATACCTTCAATTCATGAAAAATATCAAAGCTAACGCCGTCGGCCAATTGAATGTCGGCCAAAATAAGGTCAGGCTCAGGGTTTTGTTTAAACCAGTTTAATGCAGCTTCTACACTGACCAGCGGTCCCAGGAGGGTTGTCTGTGGAACGAGTTCTCGGACCAGTTTTTCCAAATTTTTGGCCACCAACGGCTCATCTTCAAGCATTAATATTTGCATAGTTCGGGCTTTAATGAGTTTTAAAAGAAGTAGGAAATAAGAATTATGAAGTTGCAAATACTACGATTACCTCTTAATTCCGGCTTCTTACCTCTTGTGTTCACTCAGGCAATCAAAGGTATATACGCAACAAATTTTCCGTTGTGGATGACGGTCTCAAAAGGCGTATCGGTCAGGAATTTATACAAATTTTTGAGGTTTTGTAGTCCCTGTCCATTGGAAGTTTCCACCTGTTTTTTAGGTTGAATATTATTTTCCACTTTTAGATATTGTTCATCCGAACAAATCCGGATGGTGAGCGGATGCACTGCACTGACGATGTTATGTTTGAGCGCATTTTCAATCAA
>JAIXPV010000182.1 GCA_027486105.1 Runella sp.
GAACAACTATCATGCAGGCTGCTCGTCAGTTAGGGCCGCACTACGCCCCCCCTGCCATGTGCTATTATGAGCCACTCAAAGGAACAGGTGGTAAGTGCCGGGCTTGCTTAGTGAAAGTAACTGCTGGCTCTGCAAAAGACCCCCGCCCCATGCCTAAATTGGTACCTTCGTGCATCACCACCGTTCAGGATGGCATGGTAGTCGAAAATACAACCAACGAATCTGTGCTAGAAACACGTCGCGGAATCGTTGAATTTTTGTTGATTAATCACCCACTCGACTGCCCTGTGTGCGACCAGGCGGGTGAATGTCATTTGCAGGATTTTGCTTTTGAGCACGGTCGTGTTACAACCCGCTACGAAGAAGAACGCCGTACGTTTGAAAAACACGACATCGGCCCTTATGTGCAGTTGCACATGACCCGCTGTATTTTGTGTTATCGTTGCGTATTTACCGCTGACCAAATTACCAACAAACGGGTGCATGGCGTATTGAACCGTGGCGACCACGCCGAAATCAGCACATATATCGAAAAAGCCATAGACAATGATTTTTCAGGAAATGTGATTGACGTATGTCCTGTGGGCGCTTTGACCGATAAAACCTACCGTTTCAAAAGCCGCGTGTGGTTCAGTAAACCCGTTGAGGCACATTGCGACTGCGAAAAATGCAGCGGAAATGTAACCCTTTGGTACCGAGGCGACGAAGTAATCCGAGTAACGGCCCGTAAAAATGAATGGGGTGAAGTAAAAGAATTCATTTGTAATACTTGTCGTTTTGAACGTAAGAAAACCAGCGATTGGACGATTGAAGGCCCAACCAAAATCTCGCGCCACTCGGTCACTATGGCCAATAAGTACCGGGCAGATGTGAAAAAACCTACATTTGGTTTGAAAGTAGCCGAGGCTCAATACAAACAAATCGACGATTCTCGTCCTTATATTACCGATGGGAGTACGATTAGAGAATTGAGTAAAGAAAATAACGCGAAGGCAAATCAGCGTTCACTCGCCGAGAATAATTAATTTTGAACTGACATTACGAGTTAGAAGAAAAGTGATTCTAACTTCCAACGTCCACTAACTATGACTATAGACGTCGCTCTTATCATTAAGGCAATTATTATATTGCTCATTTTTGGGATTACGCTTTTGATAGCGATGTATTCAACCTACGGAGAACGTAAGGTAGCGGCCTTTATGCAAGACCGTATCGGCCCCAACCGCGCTGGGCCGTTTGGGCTATTGCAACCGCTTGCCGATGCCGTTAAAATGTTTTTCAAAGAAGACTTCATCCCTTCACAAGCTAGCAAGTGGCTTTTTATTTTAGGCCCGTGTCTTTCGATGTTGACCGCATTGATGACGAGCGCCGTTATTCCGTTTGGTGACAGCGTAAAATATGAGTCGGCACCTGGAAAAGTATGGGATATTCCCGTGCAGGCAATTGACGTAAATATCGGTATCCTCTACGTTTTTGGCGTAGTTTCGCTGGGTGTGTACGGAATTATGGTGGGAGGCTGGGCTTCCAACAATAAGTTTTCGTTGTTGGGCGCTATTCGGGCTGCATCCCAAAACATCAGCTACGAAATCTCGATGGGCTTGGCTATTATCGCCATTTTGATGATGACAGGTTCTCTTTCGATTCGCCACATTGTGGAGCAACAACACGGCGGAAACTGGAATATCTTTTACCAACCGCTCGGCTTTATCATTTTTATTACCTGCGCGTTTGCGGAGTGTAACCGTACTCCTTTTGACTTACCCGAGTGCGAAACCGAGTTGATTGGTGGCTATCACACTGAGTACAGCTCGATGAAGTTAGGCTTTTATCTTTTTGCCGAATACATCAACATGTTCGTTTCTTCGGCCATGATTTCTAGCCTTTATTTTGGTGGTTACAATTACCCAGGGATGGATTGGGTACAGGCACAACTGACAAGTTCGTTGGGTGAAATAGCCGGCCACAATGTGGGCACGCTCATCGGGACGTTGGTATTTTTTGCAAAATCACTGTTCTTCGTATTCTTTTACATGTGGGTACGCTGGACATTGCCACGTTTCCGTTATGACCAATTGATGAATTTGGGTTGGAAAGCACTCATTCCGCTCGCCATGATCAATATTATTCTGACGGGAGGAGCTATTTTATTCCTGAAACCGTTGATAGTAAGTTTCTTAAAATAAATTTCGAAGATTTGACATTGGCATTCCAACGCCAAGGAGTCCAACGTCCTAAATCATAAAAATATGCAATTAACAAATCGTTCGAAGCAAGTCAGCAATAAGCAAATGACCTTTGCTGAGCGGATTTATCTGCCCGCTATCGCTACTGGTCTGGGAATTACGATAAAGCACTTTTTTCAAAAAAAAGTAACCATTCAATACCCAGAAGTGAAGCAATATCTCGGCCCAGTATTCCGTGGGCGGCATGTACTAAAGCGTGATGAGCAAGGACGCGAACGTTGCACCGCCTGTGGATTGTGTGCAGTAGCCTGCCCTGCTGAGGCCATTTCAATGGTAGCGGCTGAGCGCGAAAAGGGAGAAGAAAATCTCTACCGCGAAGAAAAATACGCCGCCGTGTATGAAATCAACATGCTGCGCTGTATTTTCTGCGGTTTGTGCGAGGAAGCCTGTCCTAAGCAAGCGATTTACCTACGTCACGATGAATTTGTACCCGTATTCACCGAGCGCGACCAGGTAATTTGGGGCAAAGATTTATTGGCCGAAAACATGAATAACCGCTATCTGCGCAAAGCATGGACCAAAGAAGAAGCTCGGGAGCAGGATTTGAAAGGTGTAGCCGCAGAACCAAGAACCCAACTGTAACTAATGATAGAAAGTAACGGGAACTCATATCTCGTTATCCATCGCACGGGCGACCCCGTATAAACTACGAACTATGGATTTCTCCAGCTTTTTAAATAATCTTACGCCTGCAACGGGCTTTTTTTACTTCCTGTCATTTTTGACAATCTTGACTGGTTTGATGGTGGTTTTATCCAAAAACCCCATCCATAGCGTGTTGTATCTGATTGCAACATTCTTCTGTTTATCAGGACACTATGTACTTTTGAACGCCCAATTTCTGGCAGCGGTCAATATTATCGTTTACGCAGGGGCTATCATGGTATTATTCCTGTTCGTTATCATGTTCCTGAATCTCAAACAGGAAGACGAAGAATCAAAAACTAACTTGACCAAAATTGCCGCAATGGTAACGGGCGGAACGCTGTTTTTGATTTTTGTCGCTGTTTTCCGCAAAACGCAATTCGGTGCTTTCGATGCCTACAGCTTCGACTCGCAAGTAGGTATGGTGGAAAGCCTCGGCGAAGTTTTATACAAAGATTATTTACTTCCTTTTGAGCTGGCCTCGGTTCTCTTTTTAGTTGCCATGATTGGTGCCGTGATGCTTGGGCGTCGCGAAGCAGGCGACCGCCACTTTTAGGAACTGAATTTATTCAAATCAAAGTCCCCCGCAGAGCTTCTACGGGGGATTTTGATTTTTAGGGCATTAGCGCAGCGTTTACGCCCTTAATTCAAAAACGCCCATCTCCTTTTCTTCACCATTGATAATAATCGAAAGTTGGTGGGTTCCTGGGTAGAATTTTCGGGTAGTAATGGGCACAAATTTTTGTTTTCTTCTAATGGTCGCCCGTTCGGCGGGGGCGTATTCTCGCTCACTTATTTTGAATACTTTTTTCGACAGCTGGCCATTTTGCTTTTGGTAATAAATCGCATATTCCAAACGCACCGTGTGACGGCTTTCATTTTCGTTGATAATCGAAACCGTAAATTCCAAATCATCCCCAATGGTAATTTCTGGGGTTAGAATCGAAAAGTTTTCTACATGAACCTGCTCACTCACCAAGTTATAAAGGGCCAATACGTCGCGGTGGCCTTGTTTTAGCAATGTACGACAAGCGTGTTTGATAATGGCATCGGTTTCTTTGGTTTGCCCTTTCCATGCATTGGCCACTTGCAATACCAAATTGGGATGGTCTTTTGAAATATCGTTCAAATGATTGGCCACACTGCGGCGTACCCATTCGGAAGGGTCATTTTTTAGATTTTCTAACAACAGTATACAAAGCGTCGGGTCTTTTTTTAGCGCAGGAACCGCCATTGCCCAAGGCAATCGTGGGCGACTGCCTTCACTGGCCAACCGCCGTACTTTATGGCTTTCGTGCCATGACCACTGATGCATTTGATTCATCATTTTGTCGCCATATTTCAACAAAAACGGCCTGACGGCAAACTCACAACTAACAAATTGGGTCACAAACTCAATCGCTTTTACCGAATTTTCGTAGTCCTCCAATCCAAAGGTTTCGATGTAATCTGGGAAAAAGATGTACGCCAAGCTATCTTCTTTTTCTTTATTTTGACGAATTTGGGTGATAATCTTTTCAATCAGCGTAACGGCCTCACTAAATTCTGTCGGCAAAAAATGATGTAGCGCCCGCATGGTGTGCCTCATGCGCTCTTTGAGCTCTTTTTGCGCAAATTCCGTATCGAAAATCAGCTCAAGAAAGCGCTGTTTGTCAAAATGAGGAATGACCTTTTGCAAGGTTTCCGCAAATGTGTTATAAAAATCAGGAGAGTAAATATCCTTTAACGCACTCATAGCTGTTGGTTTATCTTTACAGGAAAACAGTTTATTTGATTGCAAAAATAAACCCTCCTAATGACAACCCTATGGCAGTAGGTTTTAGGAAATATCTGTATGCATTCAAGCCCTCATACTTGAGAGTTTGAATAAAAAGATTGTGCAAAAAAATAACCATCAATCACTGCAATAATGTAAGCCTCACTTTTACAAATTATTCAAGCAAAATATCTCCATGACCTTTAAATTCGCAGTTGTTATCAATAAATTTATAATACACTCTAACTATGCCTTTTATTCCCCATTCGCTTACCCTGATTTGTATTGGTCCTCGAAGTGAGTCCAGTGAAAACAGTTTATTAAAATTTTGATCTACAACTCTTAATTCAATTCTCGCGGAGACAGGCAGCGATGGGTTCAAAGTAACAATATCCTTGGCAGGGTTAGGAAAACTGGTAAGCCGATAATTAAATGCCATTTTGCAATCACTTTGGTGATTAGAAGTAAATAGACTACTTTCCTGCGGCTTCCAAATATCATTGAATTTCCAGTCCGTAGTATCTGCTGAAAGAACTACGCCAAAATTGTTTGTTCGGCTGATACCGCTAAAAATTACATTATTTTCATCTATTTCTTCTTTTACTCCTTCTTTCTTACAATTACACAGTAGCCATCCTGTCAATAAAAAAATCGTCAATCCAATTTTTACTTTCA
>JAIXPV010000589.1 GCA_027486105.1 Runella sp.
AAGAGCGGCTTTTTGGTTCGGCGCACCCGTATGGGAGAGTGCAAAAAGAAGAACGCATCACGGCGCTATTGACGTCTGATTTGGAAAATTTTTATCATCAACGCATCAAAGCCCGTCCGTTTCGCGTATTCTTATCAGGACAGGTTGGTGAGGCAGAAATTGCGCTTGTGAATCGGTTTTTAGGGAAACATTCTGTTTCAGAGCCATTTCTCTCGCCTACAACGCCAGAGATTGTCCCCCAAACGGAGCCTTATTGGTTGGAAAAAGAGGATGCAGTTCAGTCATCGGTGCGGGTAGGACGTAGACTGTTTAAGCGTCAACATCCTGATTTTTATCGGATGGTGGTGGCCAATGAGGTGTTTGGAGGCTATTTTGGTTCGCGGTTAATGAAAAATATCCGGGAAGAAAAAGGCTTTACCTACGGAATCTCGGCGAGTATTGTGCCAATGCGTCAGGAGGGATATTGGGTAATCGGGACCGACGTGAAGAAAGAATTTGCGCAAGCCACATTGGATGAAATTCAAAAAGAGATTGGCATCATGCAAAATGAGCTTGTTGCTGCCGAAGAGCTTGAAGTGGTTAAAAATTATTTGGCAGGGGAGTTTGCAGGCTCGTTAAATACCCCTTTTGAAATCGCTGACCGCGTGCGGCTTATGGTGTTGGAAGGCTTGGATGTCGATTTTTATTCCAACTATATCCAACGTTTACGCGTCGTAACGGCAGAAGAAATCCAATTAATGGCGCAGCAATACTGGAAATGGGAAACGTTGCAACGTGTTATTATTGGGTAGTTCTTCCCAAAAATTAAACCGAATAACTAATAAATCGTGCAAAAGCACCTCAAACGAATGAAGCAATTAGTAGTGGCGGTTTTGGCCGCATTGAGTATGGTATCTTGTCAGAAACTTCTGGAAAATGAGGCTGAAAAGAATTATGAATTGAACGAAAAAGAGATTCAAAGCTATATCAGCACCAATAATCTTACGATGGAAAAAAGTGCTACGGGGCTTTATTATAAGTTTACGGCCACTAATCCTACAGGGCTGAAACCCAATATCGGCGATCAGGTCTCGATTCACTATACTTTGTTTAAGTTGAATGGGTCTAGTACTAAAATTGATAGCACCGAACGCCTCAAAGACAAGCCTTTTACGTACGTTTACGGAGTGAATGCACTCATCCCTGGTATGGACGAAGCCATTTCTATTATGCGTACGGGAGACCGGGCTTTGTTGCTTATGAACCACTTTTTGGCTTTTGGGGCGCAGTCAGATGATATCGTACCAGCTTATTCAGCACTTGGCGCAGATGTGGAACTGGTAAAAGTGCGCAACGAAACTCAGCAAATTGAGGATTACATAAAAGAGAAAAAACTGACCGTGACGGAAGTAACTCCTACGGGGTTACGTTTTATTCAGACCACTACTACTACTGATGCCAAAGTAGCGTCAGGTGATGTAGTTCGGGTAAAATATACAGGTAAGTTATTGAATGATAAGCAATTTGATTCGGGCGAAATTCAGGTTCGCCTTGGCGGTGGCAGTGTAATAAAAGGTTTTGAGGAAGGAATCAGTAAGTTGCGTTATAACGAAAAAGCGACTTTGATTTTTCCTTCTTCACTCGGCTATGGTGTGCAGGGTTCTGGCAATGTTATCATGCCTTATTCACCGTTATTGTTTGAAATAGAAGTTTTGAAGTAAGGTCGAAAATATGGGTAGAGCCGCAATTTATTGCGGCTCCACGTTTTTAAAACCTTTTTAATGCCAATTCAGCGACCGTCAGACCGATAGAAAGCGATGATGTTGCAGCTGGAGACGGAGCGTTGCATACGTTGATGGCATTGGGCCGCTCAATAATGCTGAAATCATCCAACAATCCCCCGTTGCGGTCGCAGGCCTGAGCGCGTACACCCGCGCCGCCAGGAATCAGGTCAGATTCTTGAATCTCGGGGATAAGCTCTTGAAGGGCTTTGGTAAACGCCGACTTTGAAAACGAACGATACATCTCACCGAGTCCAGTTTGCCAGTATTTGGCGGCTACTTTCTGGAATCCGGGCCAAGTCAGGGTCTTCCACAATTCGCGGGCATGAATGTCCAGTTTTTTATATCCTTCGCGTCGGAAAGCCAACACAGCATTGGGGCCAGCTTCTACGCCACCGCCAATCATGCGGGTAAAATGGACGCCCAAAAAAGGAAAATTTGGGTCTGGAACGGGGTAAATCAAGTTTTTAACCAAGTATTGTTTTTCGGGTTTGATTTCGAAATATTCACCTCTGAACGGAATAATGCGTAAATCAATCGGTGTTTGTTGCGTAAACTGGGCCACCTTATCAGAATACAAGCCAGCGCAGTTGATGACCAGTTTGGTTTCGTAATAATTTTGGGCCGTAATCACCATCGAGAGATGATCGCTTTGACGAATCTCAATCACGCGCTGGCCAAAGTTGATTTGTCCGCCTAATTTCTGGAAGTTGTCAGCATATTTTTCACAGACTACTTTATAGTTGATGATGCCCGTTTGCGGCACAAAAAAACCTTTGATTCCTTTTACGTGGGGTTCATATTCGCGCAAACCTGCGGCGTCTAGCATTTTAAAGCCCGTCAGGCCATTTTGGGCACCGCGCTCGTACAGCCCATCCAAAATAGGCACTTGCTCTGGGCGAGTCGCGACCACGATTTTGCCACAAAGTTCGTAGGGAATACCTTCTTTTTCGGCAAAATCCACCAGCATTTTGTAGCCTTTGATGCAGTTGATGGCTTTCAAGCTGCCGGGTTTGTAATAGAGACCCGAGTGAATCACGCCGCTATTGTGCCCTGTTTGGTGAACGGCCACTTCGTGTTCTTTTTCAATGACCAGTACCTTTAAGTGCGGACTTTGTTCTTTTATTTTTAAGGCGGTGGCAAGACCCACAATCCCTCCCCCTATGACGGTGATGTCGTATATTTTGTTCAAGGTCGTTTTGCGTTTTATATGGTGCAAAGTTAGGGTAAACTCCTTAATTTTGACACATGAAGAAAACCTTAATCGAGCTATATACTGCTTTTTTTGCCTTCAAAGACTACGTATTCAGGGAATGGATTATGTATATTCCGTTTTATGCCATACGACGATTTTTTATCAAACAAACCGTTAGGCGGTTGGGTAAAGGGGGGTTTGTGATGATGAAAGCGGAGTTTCGCGATGGCAAAAATATCGAAATCGGTGATTATTGTTTTATCAACAAGTACAGCCTTTTGGACGGGCGTGGTGGCAAGCTTGTTGTTGGAAACAACGTCGACATTGCCCAAGAAGTAAATATCTGGACGCTCTCCCACGACCCGCATGATGACTCTCACGGCGTGGTGGGAAAAGATGTTTTCATCGAAGACTATGTTTGGATTGCCTCACGTGCTACCATCATGCCGGGCGTTCGTATTGGGCGCGGGGCCGTAGTGGCGGCGGGCAGTATCGTAACCAAAGAGGTGCCTCCGATGAGCATTGTGGCAGGCAGCCCCGCCAAAGTCGTAGGCCAGAGAAAGAGTGAGTTAAAATATCGGTTGGATTGGCAACCTTGGTTTAAGTAAAAGGACCCAGGGGCTATGATACGGGCTCGAACTCAACGGCGTAGTAGATATTTGCGAGCAATATTTCATATTCATCAATTTTGACTGTTTCATCTTTGTCGGTATATACGCGGCTTAGCCATTCCGCTTCGTTTAGTTTTTTATGTACTTCTATTCGCTTCTTTTTTGACGACACTAGCACGTATTCTCTGAAAGAGGGAATTGTTTTGTAACAATCAAATTTTTCGGTTCGGTCGTAGGATTCGGTAGAGTCAGAAAGTACCTCTACGATAATTTCAGGATTCAGTAGCGCGGCCAAACCGTTGGGCGATTTTTCATAAATAGGCTGCTCACACACAATCACTAAGTCGGGAAAGGTGTATTTTTCACAGCTTTCGACCCTGATTAACTGATCGCTACTAAGTACCCGGCAGCCTTTGGAACGAAGGCAGTTTAATAATTCAGCTGAGATATTGACACTGATGATATTATGCGCAGGTTGTGCGCCAGCCATTGAAATGATTTCACCGCCAGTGTATTCTAGTTTTACGCCCGATTTTTGCAACAACTCAAAATATTCTTCGACCGTCACAAGGGTTTCTGCCGCCATAGTAGTTTGCTTTCTTCAAATATAAGGAAAAGTCCCAGGGAATAAAACCACGTTTTGTTGATTTTACTCAATCCCTCTAAACAACCGATTCCAGCGAATTTTATTCAAAATGGACTTAGGATTTGGATCGATAGACATCCACGTAAAGAGCGCTTTTCCTACCACATGGTCGGCGGGAACAAACCCCCAAAAGCGCGAATCAGCAGATTCGTAGCGGTTATCGCCCATCATAAAATAATAGTCTTGTTGGAAGGTATAGCTCGTCTGGAGCTTGCCGTCAATGCTAATTTTACCATCCTTTACCACTACTTTATCGGGGTCATTGTGGTCGAAAAATTTAATGGCGTTGGCGTATTTTGCTACGTTGGCGGAGTCTAATTGAATCGTCCATCCTTTCTTGGGCATTTGAATAGGCCCCCAATACTCCTGATTTTGAGGAATAGACTTTGGAAAAATACCCGCCTCGGCGGTTTTGGAAGCATACTGACTGATGTGCGTAATACTACGGACAAACGAATGTTTTTTCAGGTTGTCAACAATTTGGGGCGTTGTTCGAATCTGATAAACAAATGTATTGGGCTTGGTAGAGTCGAGGGGGTAATTTTCGTAATCCTGAATGTCTTCATTTTCAAAAAAACGGTCGTCCAATAAATCGCTAGATTCCAAACGGTAGTAAAAGACCGCCGTGGGAGGCACGGCAGCGGGTTGGCCGTTGATGTATACTACGGCCTTTTTTATTTCAATTACATCGCCGCTGACGGCCACGCAGCGCTTGATGAAGTTGTTTCGTAAGTCAACAGGAAAGTGTTTATAGCCACCATCGCCGCGTGCTACGTCTTCAAAAGGCTCGTCGGGGTCGCCAGGATAGTTGAAAACCACTACGTCGTTGCGTTTTACGTCGGTAAAGCCTGGCAACCTGAACACTGGAAGCTGAATCAAGGTCGAAAAAGAGGGGATTTTTGTGCCCCAAATGGTTTGATGCGTCAGTGGAATCTGCAAAGGCGTGGCGGGTGTGCGGGCCCCGTAATGGAGGTTGCTGACAAAAATAAAATCGCCAATCAGAATGGTTTTCTCCATCGACGACGATGGAATAACGTAGGGAGTAAAAAGTAACCAACGAATAAACGTAGCCGCTACCACGGCAAAAACAATAGAATCAACCCACTCTCTAAAGGCCGACTTTTTTGGTTTTTGTGATTTACTTTCGGCTGTTTTTACTTCTATCATGGCAGTAAACGTTTTTATTATATTCTTTGGGCAGACACAAGGCGCTAGGGCAGACGCAAGGCCTGCCCTAGCTGGATTTATCCTTTATAAAAAATCCATTTTGATAACTCCTTGTAATTTACCTTTTTACCGTACATCAAAATGCCAATTCGATAGATACGCGCCGCGAGCCACGTGGTGCCCACAAATCCCATCACGAGCAAAACCATCGAAAGGGCGATTTCCCACGCGGGTACGCCAAATGGAATCCGGGCCATCATCACCACGGGTGAAGTGAAAGGAATCATTGAGGTCCAAAATGCCAGCGAACCGTCGGGTTGATTGATGGATAGCTGCGCAAAAAAGATGGAGGCAATGATGGGCAACATGATAGGAAATGTAAATTGCCCCGCTTCTTGTTGGTTTTCGACCGAGGCCCCAATGGCGGCGTAGAGAGAGCTGTACAACAAATACCCGCCCAAAAAGTAAAAAATGAAGCAAATGAATATTTGCGTCAGTGGTAATGACTGCGCCGATTCCATAAACCTATTTACGGTATTGAGCGTGCTACTTTGAGACTTCTCCATCTCTTTCTTTAGTTCGGGGTCGGCTTGCTCGGCCTGTTTGTTGAGCACTTCTTGGGTGGCCGTAAAACGATTGAATCCAAAGAGTGTTTGGGTGGCGGTTGTTACCCCAAACGTAAGAATACCCCAGAGTAAAAACTGCGTCAGACCCACGGCGGCTACGCCTAAAATCTTGCCCATCATCAAATGAAAAGGCTTGACTGAAGAAATAATGACTTCAATGATGCGGTTAGATTTTTCTTCCATTACCCCCTGCATCACCCCTGCTCCATAAATAAGGATAAAAATGTAAAGCAAAAAAGCCGCCGCGTAGCCCGCTACGTACGCAGCAATAGTGCTGCTTGACTGTGTTTTCCCTTCATCATTGAGACTAAAGGTCTGAGCATCAACGTTCATATTAGCTTCCTCGATTACTTGTTGGGTAATGCCCGCCTGGGAAAGTTTGATGTTGCGGAGCTCCTGCTGAACTATTTTTTCAATGCGATTCTGTTGCATAGGCCCGATGTTTTTGGCAGCATAAATCTGCAACCCTTTGGGCCGTGTCATGATGTCGGAGGGGATAAAAACCAATAGATTTTGCTCTTTATCTTTTAATTTCCTTTGCGCAGAAGCAACTGGCCCGCTTATAAATTCAAACGTAGTGTTGGCATCGCTTTTAAACTTGTTTTTAAACAAACCGCTTTCGTCAATGACCTGAATGGTTTTGCGTTCATTGTTGAATGAACCAACGGCGGCCCAAATGATGATGCCGTAGAAGGCGGCAATCAGTACTGGAGTCAAAAGGGTCATTACGATAAATGACTTTTTGCGTACGCGTACTAAATATTCGCGTTTGAGGACAAGAAATATATTTCTCATAGCTTCAAGGAGGAGTTATAAAGTATCATGGGTGCTTTTGGGTAGTAATAAGCACAAAATAGGAATCGGTTTTATCCGTAAAAATCGTCGATGGTTGAGGTTGGTAACCTATTGGAGACTGGTCATTTCCTCGGGTATTTCACCGCCAACGGCTTTGATGAAAATATCGTTGAATGAAGGAATGTTTTCATGAAATGAGACCAACTCCACCTGACTGATGAGGTTGCCCACCAATGCGTTGACGGAGGCGTCGCCTATTAACCGAATATTTGCTTTATTGAGTTGCTCGTCGTCGATTTTGTGGGAGATAATGTCAAAATCAGCGGGCAGTGATTCCAATGTTCCATGATAACGCACCGAATAGCTGTGCTCCTTGAATTGATCTTTTACTTCTTTTTTGCTCCCCTTTAAAATTACCTGTGATTTGTGAATCAGTGCAATATGGTCACAAAGCTCTTCGACCGACTCCATGCGGTGCGTAGAGAAAATGATGGTTGTGCCTTTATCGCGCAGTTCGAGGATTTCGTCTTTGATGAGGTTGGCGTTAATGGGGTCAAATCCTGAAAAAGGCTCATCCAAAATGATTAGCTTCGGTTCGTGCATGACGGTGGCCACAAACTGAATCTTTTGCTGCATTCCCTTAGAAAGATCTTCGATGCTTTTGGTCCACCACGTTTTGATGTCGAATTTCTTAAACCATATTTTTAGTTTTTCCATCGCCTCCCGCTCCGACAGCCCTTTGAGCTGGGCTAGATAGAGGAGCTGCTCGCCCACCTTCATTTTTTTGTACAGTCCGCGTTCTTCGGGCAAATAACCGATGTGCTGGATATGTTCGGGGCGTAGGCGCTCGCCGTCGAGCAAAACATAGCCTTCGTCGGGGGCGGTGATCTGGGTGATAATCCGAATAAGTGAGGTTTTTCCCGCGCCGTTGGGACCAAGTAATCCAAAAATACTGCCTTTCGGAACATTTAAGCTTACCCCGTCAAGGGCGCGATGCGAAGCGTACTGTTTTACGACATCATGAACTTCGAGAATGTTGGGCATATAGTTAAGAGTTAAGAAGAAAAGGCTGCGTAGAAGAGCATGAAAGACTGCCCTTTTGTTTAAAAGTCTTCGAAAATTAAGACGAAGCACCTGCTATTATCAAGAGAATGCGGATAGTTGGGGGATTTGGAAGGATAAGCGGTAAAAGAAAACGGGCTTTTGGTCGATTGTGGTACTTATCCATTTTTGATAAAACCGTTTGGTTGCGAGGATATTGAGAAATATTAATTAAATCAGTGAATAGCCAAAACCCTGGGAAATACACTAAAATATTTTTGAATTATTCATGCAAAAACATATGTCTAAAATTGTATAATGAAATATATACTTAATAGGTATTTAATTCTTTTTTCAATTTTTATGATATTATTTATTACCTATAAAGAATATTTTTTGTTTGATTTATTTATAATAATTATGTTAATTAGTCAATTAAATCATTATATTGCCATAAAACAGCTACAGTCACCAATAATCGATAAAATGCCCGCAGTGCCTGTATATAAATTCTTCTTTTGGGGACCCTGTCTAGCTTAAGAAGCTAATGAATAGATAGACGGATAGAGTTTATCATAATCAGGCCTGTATGGTAGATAATCGTGCGTTTTTACGGACTCAATTGCCTTTTTTATATTTCTTTCTACCACTCTAAATCTTTACCCTAATGAAAAACACACACAATTGTGGGCCTTAGCCCGGGCGCTGTTCATCTTTTTAGTATTTCTTAACCTTATCGTTTTACTCAAGTGAAAAGCTGTACAAAAATGAAAAGAATATTAAACATTGTCTCCAGCCCGGGAAAAGAGAATTCTTTTAGCGTCAGATTATCAAATGCTGTAGTATCCAAATTACAGGCCGCTTATCCCGGCAGTACGGTTCAAACACGGAATTTAGCCCTAAATCCCTTTCCGCATCTGGAAGAATCGCACATTACCTCCTTTTTTACGCCCGAAGAGTACCGAACCGAAGCCCAAAATACGGCCCTTCGCCATTCAGACCAAGCGATTAAAGAAGTAATGGACGCCGACATTATCGTAATAGGCGTACCTATGTACAATTTTGGTATCCCGTCCAACCTAAAGGCGTGGATTGACCATATTGTCAGACAAGGACTAACGTTTACCTTTACCGAGAAAGGCCCCGAAGGATTGCTAAAAAATAAAAAAGTGTACTTAGCGATTGCGACAGGCGGTATTTATTCGGAAGGCCCTATGAAGACTTACGATTTTACCGAGTCTTACTTGAGAACTATCTTGGCTTTTATCGGAATTACTGATGTTTCGGTTTTTCGGGCCGAAGGTATTGCGGTTCCAGGAATGCAGGAAACTGCCCTGCAAAAAGGGATAGAGAGTATCACTGCCTAATGCTGAAACCTATTGTGCTCAAAACACGAGCGAATCAATTTTAGGAGACTTATAAACCTTCCTCTGTTCCGACGGCGGTATCGATTGTCATAACTCGGTACCGCCTTTTAATTTTATAATACTACAACTCTAAGCAGAATAATGGATAATAACCACGGTCAATGGTTTGTTTTTAGTAGTTTGCATCTGATAACCAAAAAAATAGACCATGAATATTGTTAGAAGAGTGCTTGCTTTCCTGCTTTTATTGAAAGGCGTTCTGTCTTGCAACCCAAACACAGACGAAAAAAAGGAAGAAGCAAAGTCGATGACAACGTTTGTCTACGACCTGACTCAACCAGTCGAAACGTATGTCTTGCCCAAAGAATTGAAAGAAATTTCGGGAGTGGCTTTTTATGCCGATAACCAACTTTTGTGCGTACAGGACGAAAACGGCGAAGTGTTTGTGTATGATTTGGCACAACAAAAAATTATGGAAAGCCATCGCTTCGGCCCCCGTGGTGATTATGAGGGAATTGAGAAAATTGGCGATGAAATCTACGTCTTGCGAAGCGACGGAGCACTCTTTAATTTTAAACTTGGCAATAAAGAAACGCGCGAAATTGAAACTAGCTTACCTGGGAAAAATGACGTCGAAGGCCTGACATACGATTTCGGTACCAAACGCCTGTGGCTCGCGGTAAAAGAAGCATCTAAAAAAGCCGCTAAAGACGACGATAAGGTGATTTTTTCTTTTGACTTGAAGAGCCGAAGGGTGTTTACGGAGCGCGAATTGAAAGCAAAGCAATTTGACCAAGTAGGGCTGAAAGGTAAAAATTGGAAGGATTTTAAACCTTCTGACATTGCGTCTCATCCTAAAACTGGAGAGCTATATCTCCTCAGTTCGGCGGGGCATCGGTTGGTTATTTTCTCGGCGGGAGGGGTACCGTTAAAAAATATTGACCTTGACCCCAAACAATTCCGGCAGCCCGAAGGCATCTGCTTTACCCCCGATGGCACCCTTTACATATCAAGCGAAGGCGATGGCAAAGAGGGGTACATTTTAAAGTTTGATCCGCTGAAGGAGGCGGATAATTGAAAGTAATAAGTTATTGAAAAGATATTTATTCCCCCCGACGCGGAGAAATCATCCTTCGACGTCGGGGGGAGTGTTTTAGAAATGGCAAAGATTCACAACTTCTTCTGAAAAAAGATAATAGCTTCGTTGGCGAGCAAAGGGGGGCGATTTTCTACTTCCTATAAAATTACTTGCCTAGCCTTCGATTATAGGCCAAATTCTTGATTAAAATAGCTATTTATTGCGCTCTGAGCGCAACATTTGAAAAAGAAGTTAAATG
>JAIXPV010000742.1 GCA_027486105.1 Runella sp.
CCAAAATACGTTGAGCAGCTTCGTCGATTCCTTCACACTGGTCTACATAACCGCCCGGCAACGCCCATAAATCTAAGTTTTTCAATTTCAGCAATAACACTTTGAGTTGTTGATTATGAAAACCAAAAATCACGCAATCGACTGAAAGTTGGGGAATAAAACGGTCTTTTAACGCCAAAAAATCTTCAAGTTCATTCATAATGGGGATATATCAAGCATAAGGGTTTAGGCAAAAATACATAAAAATTTGAGTAATAAAATAAAATCAAGTATTATTGTCCCATAATGAGATAATAACAAAATTATCTCTACTAAAATTAAAACATTACCAAGTTAACCTATCAGTTTCAACTCATTTTATTCATGAAAAAAGTAAACGTAAACACCCGAAAATCAGTCGGTTTTCTGCTACTCAGTTGGGGAATACTGATATGTAGTGCAGCGATGGTTTTCGGGCAGTCATCCGAACGCCGCGTGTTGGTTTTCAGCAAGACCGCTGCCTTCCGGCACGCGTCAATTGAGGCGGGAAAAACCGCCTTTCAAAAAATGGCCCGAGAAAAGGGATTCATTGTGGACTTGACAGAAGATGCGGCACAATTTAACCCCGAAAACCTAAAACGGTATCGTTCGGTAGTATTTCTAAACACGACTGGCGACGTCCTCAACACCAACCAACAGGTTGATTTTGAGCATTATATTCAAGCAGGGGGCGGATATTTAGGTATCCACGCCGCGACCGATACCGAATACGACTGGCCGTGGTACGGACGCTTGGCAGGTGCCTATTTTTTAGACCACCCTTCTGTTCCGAGCAACGTGCAAAAAGGGAAGTTTATCGTAGCCATGAAAAACCATTGGGCAACCAAAGGAATGCCTGATGAATTTGAACGTACCGATGAATTTTATGCCTTTAAAAACATCAGCCCGAGCATTAATGTTCTTCTGAAAATTGATGAAAAAACCTATCAGGGAGGTAAAAACGGGGACAATCACCCCATGAGCTGGTACCAAGAATTTGACGGAGGAAGGGCTTTTTATACGGCTATGGGGCACACCGATGAAACATTCTCGGAGCCTCTTTTTCTTAATCACATCTGGGCAGGATTGAACTACGTGATGGGAGGCGATGCTCCCAAACCTTTGGATTATACCAAAGCACGGCCCGACGAAAACCGTTTTACAAAAGTGGTTTTGGAAGAAAAACTAGATGAACCCATGGAGCTTTCGGTATTGGGCGACGGGCGCATTTTATTCATCCAACGCAAAGGAGAAATACGGCTTTACAATACCAAAACCAAGCAACTCAAAACCATTGCCAAGCTCGATGTAAACACCAAATATACCAGCAAAGAAGGAAAAGTAGTGGAAGGTGAAGATGGCGTTTTGGGATTGAGTAAAGACCCTAATTTCGCCCAAAACCACTGGATTTACCTCTACTATTCTCCCGCAGGTGGTGAGCCTAAAAACATCTTAACCCGTTACGAGTTGCGCGGTGATGAGCTAGTTATGAGCTCAAAAAAAGTAATCTTAGAAGTAGCTACCCAACGCGAAGAATGTTGCCACACGGGCGGCTCAATCGCCTGGGATAAAGCAGGAAATCTATACCTATCAACGGGCGACAACACCAACCCACATGGCTCCAACGGTTATAGCCCCAGCGACGAACGCCCGGGTCGTGAATCTTGGGATGCCCAAAAATCATCGGCTAATACCAACGATTTGCGCGGAAAAATCATTCGCATCAAACCACAACCCGACGGCACCTACACGATTCCCGAAGGAAATTTATTTCCCAAAGGCACACCGCAAACCCGCCCCGAAATATATACCATGGGCCACCGTAACCCATTCCGTATCTCAGTTGATCAGAAAACAGGTTTTGTATATTGGGGCGAAGTAGGCCCCGACGCCAACAAACCCGCCGACGACCGAGGCCCTGCGGGACACGACGAAGTCGGACAAGCCCGCAAAGCGGGTAACTTTGGCTGGCCGCACTTCGTGGGCAACAACAAAGCCTACAACAAATTTGATTTTGCGGCCAATAAATCGGGCGAAAAATGGGACGCGGCTAAGCCCATCAATACCTCTCCCAACAACACTGGTTTAAAAGAACTACCACCCGCCCAAAAAGCCTTCATTTGGTATCCCTACGGCGAATCTCCCGAGTTTCCGATGGTGGGTAGCGGCGGTCGCAATGCCATGGCTGGCCCCGTTTTTTACAGTGAAGACTTCAAAAATGCCCCTCGTGCGTTTCCAAAGTATTATGACGGTAAGATCTTGACCTACGACTGGATGCGCGGCTGGATTATGGCTGTGACGATGGATAAAGATGGCAACTATGTTTCGATGGACCGTTTTATGCCAAGCTACAAATTCAGCAATCCTATGGACATGGAGTTTGATGCCAATGGCGATTTGTACATGCTCGAATACGGCTCGGGCTGGTTTACCGCCAACGATGATGCACATTTGATAAGGATTGAGTACAACGGTGGAAACAGAAAACCAGTAGTGCAGGTAGCCGCCGACAAGATGGGGGGCTCGGTTCCTTTCAAAGTAAACCTTTCGTCAAAAGGAACAATTGATGCCGACGGTGATGCATTGAAATATTCTTGGAATATTACCTCCAAAAACGGTTTCAAGAAAGTTGTTAACGAAGCAAATCCAACATTGGCACTCGCCAAAGCGGGGGTGTATAAAGCCACCTTAACCGTGACCGACGCAAAAGGAGCCTCCAATACTCAATCGTTGGAATTGACCGCTGGCAACGAGCCACCAGTGCTAACATTTGACTTACCCAAGAGCAACAAAACCTTCTTTTTTGCCAACAAATCGTTTGATTACGAAGTAAAAGTAAGCGACAAAGAAGACGGAAGCCTCGCCAATGGAAAAATTAAACCCGAACAAGTAGCGGTCAGCATAGACTACATGGCCGAAGGATATGACAAAATTGCCATTGCTCAAGGCCACCGCTCAGCAGATGCGAGTGCAGGGTTTGCCACTGGCAAAAAACTCATTGCCGCCAGCGACTGCCAAGCCTGTCACAGCATTGACAAAAAATCTATTGGACCCATGTACAGCGCCATTGCCCAAAAATACAAAGGGGATGCCAGCGCCGTCGAAAAACTTGCTAAAAAAGTAATTTCAGGCGGTAGCGGCGTATGGGGCGAAACACCCATGGCGGGCCACCCGCAACTTTCAGCGGCTGATGCAGGCGACATGGTGAAATACATCTTAAGTCTTTCCAACGAAAAAGCAAACCCGAAATCGTTGCCAGTGGCAGGTTCTTACACCACCAAAATCCCTGCTGGAGACAAGGGTCAGGGCGTGTTTATTCTTCGTGCTTATTACGAAGAC
>JAIXPV010000287.1 GCA_027486105.1 Runella sp.
CTTTGATTTCGGGCTACAGCGCGACTTATTTTAGTTATGCCCATCGCCCTTCGGTCGAAAAAGCACGGGCGTTTATCCAAGAAGTTTGCCAACGTTACAATAATCTGCAACAACAAGGGGTGATTACGTGGGTATCGGTTTCGACAACTCCCACGCAAGAAACGGGTTATTATCACGAAAACGCTCCTGAAGGCTATAATTATCCGACGGTCTTTGATTATTCGCCCGTTATGCAGCAGGAGTTTCGGATTTGGCTAAACCGCAGGTACAAAAAAATTGAGCGCCTGAATGTTTTTTGGCAAACCGAATATAAAAGCTTTGAAGAAGTAACACCACCTAAATCACTTAAATACCGAGAACAGGTCTTTTGGGGGCAAGCAGGCCGTGATTGGTATGTTTTTCGTCATGCCATCTTTAAGCAGTTTGTGGAACAAACCACCCAAACCATCAAAAGCGTAAACAGCACTTACCGTGTTATTACGGATTTTGGTTCGGTCTTTGACCAAATCAGTGTGTTTAATGGCACCTTGGCTTTCCGTGATTTGAATCGTTCGACCGATGGCGTGAAAATCAACGACGATTTGCAATATGACCACCGTTTTTCAACGGATTTGTTGAGGAGTAATGTTTTGCCTGGCCAATGGGTGCTGAATGAGGTTTATCCTGATCCTAAACATGGACCAGAGTTGATTACTCGCCAAATTGATGAAAATTTTGAGCACGGTGCGCATTGGGTCAGTATAGTCATTGCTACCCAGGCGGCATTGGATGTTGTACGGCCTATTATACAAGCCAGCGTTCCTAAGTGGCTCAAAAAACCTTTTGTTGAGGTAACTCCCTCGGCTTACATGGATTATACGCTTTCGCGGGTAGTGGAGTTTGGCTATTATAGTGGCGGGGTATACGGCGAATGGCTAAACCGGGCGGGGCCTGAGTCCAACCGAAAACCAGTGGCTATTCGGATGGTGGAAGATTTACTGGTCGATTCGCTTCAAGGGTCTATCAATCAGGTGCCTATCGTCAGAAATTCGCTTCCCACAAAAATTGTTAAAGTCAATAATGCTTTTTTTTATCGGTTGAGTTCTGAGGTATTTGCTGACGTCGACGGCATTATAGACACCGTTGTGGTCAATAATTTACCTAATTGGCTGACATTCAGGAATAACGTTTTTTCGGGGACTCCCCCCCAAACGGGGAGCTTTACCATGCGCCTGCGTGCAACCGACGATGATGGGGCATCGGTTGAAACTAATTTTACCATAATTGTGAATAATGTGGGCCGAACGAATCAAATTCCGATTGTTCAAAAACCCATTCAAAATGTAAAAGGAGTGTATAAACAACCCTTTACGTTTACTTTTTCTGATAGCACTTTTACCGATTTTGATGGTTTTATTACCCGTTTAGAAGTGACTGGGTTGCCGTCATGGGCCCAGTTTCGGCGTCGAGAGATTCGCGGATTGGCCGATGCCGTGGGCGAATACACCATCACCGTACGCGCCTACGACGACGAAGAGGCCGTAGCTCAAACTTCCTTCAAGATTACGATTAGCTATCCCATTGTTTCGTTTGATTTGATTCAGGCGGGGAGAGTAGGGGAGCGTTTTTTAATCAAAAGGCTTCAAAATGGTGAAGTTCTGCCTTCGTCTGACCTGCCTCCTTTGCTGAATATTTATGCCTCTTGCGACGCGGTCTTTGATGAATTTGAGCTACAATTATCGGGAGGGCATGTTCAGAAATCCCAATCTGAAAGTTCACCCTTTTCGCTTTTTACGGGCGATGGCGGTTTTCCGACGGTGGTCGGAACGTATCAAATCCAAGGGAATGCGTATTTTCAAAAAGAACTGATTTCGTCGGCTACCTACCGTTTTCAGATAATTGCGACAGACCCGCTCACAAAACTGCCGATTCCCCTGGCCGACTGGTCATTGTTTCCCAATCCCTGTTTGCAGTTTTTGAATGTTAAAATTCCTGATAATGTGTCGATTAAAAAGATTCAATTGGTGAATTTGTTGGGGCAAACCCAGCCGATTCTGGACAATGCGACTTCTATCGCTAATCAACTTTTAAGTATTAACTTAACCGACTTCAAACTGCCTGCTGGTGTTTATTTTTTAAAATTGCAGAAGGAAGATTCTACATGGCAGTCATTTAAACTGATAAAGCAATAAACATACAATGTTGAGTTTGATATTGAGGATTGTTTACAATAAAACAAAAATGCGGAAGTCATTCCTCTTTTGGGGATTTTTGGTGCTCTCGGTTGCGTTGAAAGCGCAGAATGCTGATACCCAGCGCTATGTTGGTTTACAATTGCTCAATCTTGACCCGCGCCCCGAAGCAGGGATGGATGTCATTGAAGCGTCGATTGCCAATGGTTGCAACTTAGTGGCCCTCACGATTCAGTGGGACGAAGTGTATAAAGACAATACTTCTCCACCAGATTGGCGTCAGTACGACCGTCAGATTGAATACATTGCAAAGACCAATGCTAAAATAGCGTTACGAATTATTGTGGGCCGACTTTACTACCGTTTGGATGGTTATTGGACGGCCAAAGAGACCATGAAAGATGATTTGGGGCGCCCTCTTTCGGGAGTTTATGGACGAACCTGCTTTAGTTTTTCGCATCAACCTACGGTTGCCAAATCCCAAAATTTTATCAAAGAAGTGTGTCAACGCTACAACGCTTACCAAAATCAAGGTAAAATTTTGTACGTTTCCTTCGGCAACTTATCGACCCAAGAGCTGGGGTATCCCCATGAGACCAATTTTGAAGGCGGTAAACAATACCTAGCGAGCTTCGATTATTCAGATTCATCCTTGGATTCGTTTAGGGTATGGGCCGAAAAACGCTACAAACGCATCAATAAACTCAACTACCATTGGGGAACAAAATATACTTCATTTAAGACACTGATGCCCCCCGGAACAGCGTATAATCCATATCCTACTTATCGAAAAAAATCGGGAAAAGATTGGTACTTGTTTTCTCATTCGCAGCTTCAAAATTTTATAGATGGGACAATAAACGGCATTAAGCAGGTAAACCCACAGTATAAAATTGTTAATGAATACGGTGCCGTAACGGCCGATTTTTCGGCCATGATGATTTCTTACTCTTTCAAAACCCTCGATGCCAAAACCGATGGGACCAAGGTACACAATGACCCTTATTATAATCACCGCTGGGTAACGGACGTCATACGCTCCAATCGGCCCCCAAATAAATGGACGGCGAACGAAGTATTTTATACGCCCCAAACGCCCACTGATCTATTGAGGCGTCAGTTTAACGAGTGTTTTGAGCATGGCTCAAAGATAGTGACGTTGGTGACGGCGGGCCCCGAGCCAGGGGCTATGCGCTTGATTCAGGAAATGGCAAACCGTTGGATAAATACGCCGCTGTCTGAAATCAAACCGCAATACTCTATTTCTTATACTTTGACCGAAGCACTTGATTCTACGATGAAAAATGTAGAAAAAAGATGGGTTGAAAAAGTGGGGTCAAACCCGCAACCCGTTCACATTGAATTGGTTGAGGATATTTTGTCGGAAGAGTACTGGAAGCCTCTCAGCGTAAATCTGCCTCCAATTATTGCAAATCAGATCACAGACCGGGCGAGTAAACCCCGCAAGGCATACAGCTATACATTGCCCAAGGATGTATTTGCGGACCCCGACGGGGATATTGTCAAAATAGAAGCTCTCGAAAAACCCCAGTGGCTAAATTTGAATAATGGGGTTCTCTCCGGTAATGTGCCAGATGTAATAGGCGACTACAAAATAACCCTCCGCGCTACCGACGATGAGGGAGCCACGGTGTTGATGAGTTTTAATCTCAAAGTGACCAACATAAACGTTAAACCTATCGTCAAACGTCCCGTGCCTGATTTTGAGACCTCACTCCAAAAATTAGTGTTTTATCAATTTTTGCCCGACCATTTTGACGACCCAGATGGCGTCATTGTGCGCGTGCAAGCCAGCGGGTTACGCCCGTGGATGACATATACTTCCAAAGAGTTTTCGGTGTATCCGCAAGAGCAGGGTACGTTTACCGTCAACCTGCGTGCCTATGATGACGACAGCGCGTTTGTCGAAACATCGTTTAAAATAAAAGTACTTAACATCCCGCCCGTGGCTAAGCAGCAATTGCCTGAGAAAGTGATTGCGCGCGGTAAAGCGTTTCGTTTTAAGATTTCGCCCAATCTCTTCAGCGACCCCGACGGTGAGATTGTCAGAGTAGGCGCGGCCAAACTGCCCCCATGGCTCACATTCAACGGAACGGAATTGCGAGGAACTCCGCCTGAACTGGCAACGTATCGGGTGGGGATTCGGGCGTATGATAACGGCGGCGATTCGGTCGAAATACCGTTTGTGATAAAAGTAGACGTTCAGGGAGCTCAAAATTCACCACCTCTTGCCCGTTATACGTTACCAAACGTGCAGATGTTTGCCACGCAAAAATTTACCTACCGTGTTCCTGATTCCTTGTTTTATGATACAAATGGCTACGTTGACCGAATCGAAGCACCTAATTTACCCTCTTGGCTCTCGTTTCGTAACCATGAAATCTCGGGAGTAGCCTTACAGGCCGGTACTTATACGGTCACTGTCAGGGCTATTGACGATGACGAAACGGCCACCAATGTTACCTTTAAAATCGAAGTGCGTTACGCAAATATTAGTTTTGAGTTGATTCAAGCAGGAAAAATAGGTGAACGGCGGCTCATTGGACCATTGACCAACGGGGACGTACTTCAGGAAGCGACAATTCCGAATAAAATCACGATATATGCCAATTGCGAAGTTCCTGCCAAGAGAGTACTGCTGAAATTGACGGGGCCTTATCAACGTGAAATCACCGCCGAGCGGTTCCCTTTTGCTTTGTTTGACGAAACGACAGGTTTTTCTCCCATAGCTGGAAGTTATACACTGGAAGCTTCGGCTTTTAATGACTCATTGCAGGTAAGCGCCGCCTCCATTCGTTTTACGATTAAAACAACCCAGCCCTTGACGGATTGGCAGGTATATCCGAATCCTTTTTCAAATGTCTGCAATGTAAAATTGCCTGATTTGCTGGATATTAATACTTTGCGTTTTAGGGTGGTTGCTATGTCAGGTCAGGAAATAATGATGGGTAAACGTCAGATAACCTTCATAGATAAGGTAGCTTATATCAATTTGTCAGATGCCCAGTTGGCAAGTGGCACGTATATATTGCAGGTTTTTGATAACGAAACGCTACTGAAAGGGATTAGAATAATGAAGCAGTAAAAACGTACTTATTGGAAGTGATTTTGTTCTCTATTTTACATAAATCCTCCTTTAGGTAATCAATCATTGACGTTTTTCTGAATAGATTAGCAGTTCTTCCTTACATTTGGTGTTCAATTAAAGAGGCAAAGTTTAAAAATCGGATGCCTGTCATTTTTGAAACCCAAAACAATTTTTTTATGCAGGAATTTAGTAAGGGAGTAGCCCTAATGCTTCTGGTGTTGACGTTATTGTGTTGTAATTCCAAACAATCCTCTTCTGAGCAAACGACCACTAGCGAAACCGCAAAAAGTATGGTAAAGGCACCTTTATTCAGTGGAGATTCGGCTTACGCTTATGTGGCCAAACAAGTTGAATTTGGCCCCCGGGTGCCCAATTCAACGGCCCATACCCGTTGTGGAGACTACCTCGTGGCCGAATTGAAACGCCTTGGCTGTACCGTTACAGAACAGACTTTTACGGCAACCCACTACGATGGCCGCAAACTCAACGCCCGTAATATTATAGGTAGTATTAATCCACAAGCGGCCAAACGGATTCTGCTGGCCTCACATTGGGATAGCAGACCAGTTGCCGACGAAGACCCTATCAACAAAACGGGGGCTATCGATGGCGCCAATGACGGGGCAAGTGGCGTAGGAGTGCTGCTTGAACTGGCCCGTACCATTCAACAGGCCGCCCAAAAACCAGGGGTTGGAGTGGATTTGATTTTTTTTGACGTAGAAGATGGTGGAAATTCGGCCGTTGCCAAGGATAAATTTACGGGTTTTTGCTTAGGATCTCAATATTGGGCTGCCAATAAGCATGTTGCAGGGTATTCGGCCTATTTCGGGGTTTTGCTGGACATGGTAGGAGCCAAAGGGGCGACGTTTCCGAAAGAAGCCTTTTCGACTCAATACGCCAATGATGTCACGCGAATGATTTGGAATACGGCCAGTCAATTGGGGTACAGTTCTTACTTTGTGGAGCAAGATGGCGCCGCAATTACTGACGATCACTTGCCCGTAAACGAAACCGCCAAAATTCCCATGGTTGATATTATTCATTTACAGCTCAATAACCCCCAAAAAACCTTCTTTGATGATTGGCATACGCACGAAGATGATATGCGCAACATTGACCCCAACACCCTTAAAGCCGTAGGGCAGGTACTGGTTCAAGTCTTGTATCAGGAAAGTATTTAGAAAAATTTGTATCGTCTGATTTTGATTTTTATGATAAAAAATAACCGTTATTTAACCGTAAGCACCCTTGCGTTTTTCTTAATTTCGTTCGTTTTTTCCTGTGCTTCTGCACCCGATAAGATTGGAAATTTAGATTTAGTAAAATGGCGAAGTGACCGAGGCGGATGTGGCGACGTCAGAAAAGGGCTTGAAAAAGAATTTGTCAAGATACAAAGTGAGCTTTTGGGGAAACATATTGACGATGTAGGGTATATGTTGGGCCGCCCCGATATTCAACAGTTGGGTTCAAGGGATCAAAAATTCTACGTTTATTTTGTCGAAAAAGGAGTTCATTGTACTGATATTACCCAAAAATCAGCCGCTCAAAAAGTAATTTTACGTTTCAACGCCGTTGGATTACTTTCTGAAATTACTTTTCAGGCACGACCTTTGTAGAGGAGTTAAAAGATAATCTGTTCATTGCCCGAACGATTAACTTTTGGCAGTCAACATTTAACTTCACAATTCGATGCGTTTGTCCTTTGCTTTTGCCTTTTTTACCTTTTTGTTTTCATCTTTCGCCACTTCGGCCCAACACCTTCGGCACAAAGGGAGTTTGGGCATCAGCTATAGAGAGGCGAGTGATTCGCTGATGAGTATGCAACACTTACCCGATAGCCACGGGATTGTAGTGAAGAGTGTTCTACCAGGTTTTACCGCCGCGCGATTGGGTATTCAGGCGGGTGATATTTTGGTCTCTATCAACGAAACGGATTCGTTGTACCTGTTTGATTTTCGAAAGTTGGAACAGGAATTGTACGAGCAAGAGCCAATTTCAATTACCTACATCCGAAACAGAAAGAAGGCCCGGGCCGTTGGGAATGTAGTTGCGGCACCCAAGGAGTTTTCAAAAGGAGAAGTGATTTACGGGGAGGTACCCTACCAACGGGGATATTTGCGTTCCATTGTTCATAAACCGTTGGGCAATAATCGCTTACCCGCAATATTTTACATACAAGGACATGGGTGTGGTTCTGTGCATTTTGCCGAAGATTCGCTTGCTCCCGTCAAACAATTGGTAGATGGTTGGGTGAGTGCAGGTTACGTAGTTTTTAGGGTTGAGAAACCAGGAGTAGGAGAAAGTTCGGGTACAAAAGAATGCGTACGGCTGAGTTATGAAGAAGAAAAAGCAGCTTTTCAGAACGCATTTGCGGCTTTTAAGAAGCTTTCTTTTGTTGATAGTACCCGATATTTTCTTTTTGGACATTCGTTGGGAGGGGCGCTGGCCCCATTATTGACGGCTCAAACGGGTTCTAAACCGATGGGCATCATAACGTACGGAACCGTGGTTAAGCCGTGGTTTGAACACATGATTGATGTATATCGCCAAAAGCCCTTATTGTATCACGAATCGTATCAATCCATCGAAGCCAATACCCGGATGATGATACCGTTGTTGTACGAATGGTTGGTACAGGCGAAAACGCCCACTGAGTTGCTTCAAGAGCCTGATTTTGAGGTAATACTTACTTCCAAAGAAAACCCACTTGCCTACCACAGAGGGACTTTTTTTGGGCGTTCGTCGGTGTATTTTACCGAACTTCAACAGCAAAATCTCACACAGGCCTGGGCACAGGCAGCAGTGCCTACTTTGGCTATTCACGGTGAGTTTGATAGTGAAGCTATCAGCCCAGAATCGGCGCAAACGATTGCCCGAATTGTCAACGAAGTACGTCCTGAGTTGGGGACGTTTAGGCAACTGAAAGGCACCGATCAGCATTTTATTAAAGTATCTTCTTTTGTTGAAGCGGTTCAGTTGCAAAAATCTGGGCATTATATGCAGCATGCCCGCCTCAATTTTAACCCAAAAATTCTTACGGAGACAGTTCAGTGGATGAAACAACTTATAGTGAAATAATCCTTTTGAATACCTATCATGACATATCGCTGCAAGAAGCTGAAACTCTGGCTGCCCAGCCGGGTTGTATCATTGTAGATGTACGAGAGCCTTGGGAGTTTGAAGAATTTAACATCGGCGGCACTAATATTCCTCTTGCAGATATTCGTGAACGACGCACCGAATTACTACCTTATCAGACCCTAATCGTAGTTTGTACCAATGGAACCCGCTCTCGTGTAGCGGCCAAAGATTACTGTCGGGCGGAGGTGTTTCAGGAGAAACAAATTTTTCATCTCAAGGGGGGGATACTAGAAGTGGAAGATTGAGTTTATTGTTGATTTTTACTTATTAGGTTTGAAATTAGTGAGTTATAGCCGGTGTGAATGAGTAAGTACTGTGATGGCCTTGCCATAAATATACCCTTCTTGTTTTTTTAATACTTCTTTACTTTGGCCAACGAGTGTCAAATACTTTTCCAATTTCTGGTTGAAAATCTACACTTCAAGATGTAAAAACTGCAATTCATGCTGTAAGCAATTCAGCACCACGGGAAGCAGTACTAGTTTTGCATTGCCTTTAACGAACTGTCATTCAGCGTAATGGTGATTCAGAATGATTTAAAATGGTGTACTATTAAAATTCACAGCTTTCCATGAAAACAATTGCAATGTTATTTCTAATGGCTCTTGTTGGCCTTTCACCTTGTAATACCGAAGGAGCGCCTGGCCCGAAAGGTGATACTGGGGCGCAAGGGCCCAAAGGTGATACTGGGGCGCAGGGTCCTAAGGGAGATTCAGGCACGGTTAATGCCCGGAGTTATATTTACTCCAATCAGCAGTTTAATGCACTTGGTACCCCAAATTATGATGCCGCTACTAAACTATTCACTTACAATAGTTTTCGGACTTATAGTCCACCAAACTACGCTGCAATCGCTGATAAAGGGGTAGTGTTGGTTTACCTTCGTGACCAACTCAATGCTTGGACTTTAAACACGATTCGGGCCAACTATCTTAATGTAGGAGTGAGTGATAGCCCAGCGTGATTGAGTCGGTTGTTCGTCCCCAAACTGACAAAGTTCAGATAATGGCTAAATTAACAACGCCTTTAGAGACAAATCTTTTTACAAATTACAGATTTGACGTAAAAATCATTTTGATTGAGCCCACCCATTCGGTAATAAGTGCGCTTCGTACGGGTCAGGTTGATGTTAAAGACAGCCGAGCTGTTGAGCGGTTTTTCAGCCTAAAACAGCTTTAAAGTGAGAATTAGACTGGGAGCCAGCGAGTTTCATTAGGCAATAGCCAACGATAATGAGCAAAACCGCCACTACTGAGGGGGGCTCATTTAGTAAATGGTCAATTGCATAAGTAAGTAGGTATGTATTCGAAAAAAGCGACAAAAAAAGCCAGTTTTTGTCGCTTTTTTCGGAATAAGGCACTTACGTGGAGAGGCAGTCCTAGCACAATAGATACTACTTGATGAGCGAATCTAATTGAACCAATTGTTTGTCTAGTGTTGAACCTTTGGAGAATACTAAAGTATCAGCCCGTTGTTTGATTGTCATGCTGGCAATGGATGATAGTACCCAGCCCAAGGGCAATGTTTCAATCTTAGAATTACGTCGCTCCAAGGGTAAGTGTAAATACTCAACTTTAGGGTTATCCAAGTCAGGTATTAGATTTTTATAAATGATATTTTTTGTTTGGGAACCTCTACTCCAAGATTTCAATAAACTATTTAAAATCGTTCCGACACTTCTAAAAAATACATGTGCCTTGACATCTTTCGTGTCGTTGGCAGAGTTTTGCAGGAATAATATATGTGGGGAAATTTTTATGCCTTTTTTTTTTAGCCCTTTCAGTAATTAAGTTAAGGATTGCTAAACAGGTTTCAACTCCAGTATTTTCAAAATATCCGCCATCTGTTATATACCCTGATTGTTTTCCATCGGCGCTTTCAAATCTGCCTCCATTGGTCACAATGGGGAAACGAGAACAAAGAGAGGCGGCCGTTTTGAGTGGTACATCCTTTTGAATCATACTAAGTAAGTCATATATGTTTTCGAAATACACAGAGTGATCGGGATTATCTTTAGGGCTGAATTTTAGATTGGTTGTAATAATACGAGAACCGTTATCAGCGAGGGTCCCATTAAGGAAAAGACTGGGCAGATTGTAGTTATATCCAGAAGTATCATTTTGCCAAAGTTGGAGGAAGGGTTCATCAAAGGTTTTCTTTTTGATATGGTGCTCATACCCATATCCCCAGGCATCTTCCAGTCGTCGGGTTCGGTTAAAGCTTTTGATAGGAAAGGGTTGAATTGAGTTAACCATATCCGAAAAGAATAAACCACTGGTAACCGATGCCAAGAAATCTTCATCAATATACGTTTGAAATTCCTTAGTGACAATGCTGTCTTTCTCATTCGGTTCTACAATTTTATGTTGATCGCGCTTGTAAGCAAGATACATAGCCGCTCCTACCCCCCCTCCCGAGACACCGCTAATGGCATACGTATAATGATTGAAGCCAGCAATACGCTTGTTTAGAGATTCAAGCGCCTGAATGGTCCAGTGGGCAGCCCTTATTCCTCCTCCTTCAGTCGCGATTAAGACGATTGGAATGGAATCCTTTGTAGGATTGAAATTGGGGGGTATCCTACGTTGAAGCCATTCGTCAAAGTGAGCCGATACCGTAGGACGCTCAACTTTATTGAGCAGGTCGCTGGTTCTGATGTCTGAATTATCATTGGTGAGTGAAAAGAGTATTATCAGAATAAAAAATATCTGAATAATTGGCCGATTTCGATAATCATTGAAGTACACGATTACACTGCTCATTAATTGTAAAAAAGCAAATCCAAATGCCCCGATGGCCGCCGTACCAAGCAAATTGGCGGGATGGTAATAGCCCCAAACAGAAGAAGGAATTAATACTAGGGTGATTAATAATAACATAAATGCTATCAGGTTAATCCGTATAAATATCCATGGTGTTGAATAATTCCTTAGCTTTTCCCAGTCCCGTTTAAGTTCTTCCCTATAGCTTTTAAATTCCCAAAATTGAGACTGATTAGGGGAGGTATTCCATTCTATTATTGGGAATACCTTTTTATCTGGATGCTTTTGCCGTTCTTGCGCCTCCGCTTTTTCAAATAAATGGATACTTAATAAAAAACATATTCCACAAATTACGAAAAAGCCAACGTACAACCATTTGATATAGGCAGTGCTTTCGTAGTTATTTGTAAACCCAAAAGCAATGGCAATGATAAAAAAAGGAGCCACTCCAAATGCTTTGGGAGCCCATCTCACTAAAAAAGAGGAAGCGGTGCTTTCAATAATATCAATGGGAGATATTTGCAATACTAACCTTAAACCCATATACGTGACATAAGCCCAAAGAATGGTAGCACTGGAGACGGAGAGGAAGTGAATATTGAAAAAGTACGTAGGGTCAAATATTCCTTTACCGAAATTTTGTAAACATATCATGTTAAAGACATCCGTGCATTGGTCAGGAACGACAAAAACGACGAATGATAACAGCAATAAAATGGGTGTAAAGATGTCGTTGCGCAGAATCTGCCAAATGGCAACAAGCCATTGAATAAAAACGGAACTGCGGTTCAGCGCATCCTGAGATTGGGCTTTGGTTGACATAACGGAGAGGGTTTATGAGTTTGACATCAATTTCAGCATCAAATTCATACTTATCAACTATCTGAAAACAATTCCCGTGAAAAAGTTATCAAGTGGTTATAATGTTTTCTTTCACTAATATAATGCTGCTGTTGCTTCGCCCTTGAAGGGCTTCTCTCCACGTATATCCTTGAAAAAATCTATCTTTAAGCTGTGCTTATCAAATTAGTGGGGATGACTCCTATATCTTTCGCCTGCTGAGTGATTTTCATAAAACATCGACTCAGATTGACAGTCGTATAGATAAAGTGCTGAAACAGGTCAATCACGCCCTTAAAGAAATCGCGAAGTTGGTAGATATTGACGAGAACCTGACCACTTACTCGGCCCGCCACCCTTTTGCCACTACTCTTTGCCGCAAAGAAGTACCTACCGCCCGAATCAAAGAATTGATGGGGCATGAATCGGAGCGAGTGACTGAAATATATCTCCAA
>JAIXPV010000637.1 GCA_027486105.1 Runella sp.
TCTTTAGCATGGGTTCTTAATTGTACCAGTTTTAATGAAGTACAACCGCCTCCACAGCTCGCCAACTTCGATAATTTCAATATTATTACCTCTGAATGGGTTGCCGCAGACCAATGGGTCTCCACAAGTGTTTTTGGACTTCCAGCAAGAGCCTGCGAAATAAATCAATACAAACTTACAAATGACTTATTAGAGAAAAGCCAGTTGTATGTTTATTCAAAAATTGGTGATAATATTCGCCCTTTACCATTTACGACCAATACTTCAACGGCTGAAATACGCTATGATTATACTGTTCCTAGATCCTCCCAGCTGCGTATTGTAACGATAGGGTTGAAAGGGAAATTTACTCCTGCACAAGAACAAAAATATCGCTATGTATTGATTCCTAATTCATTAGCAAAGAAAATACCCGTAAATATGGGGAACTACGATGAAGTAAAGTGGGCTTTCCATTTAAATGATTAATTCCACATTCTTTTTTTAGAATTTTAGTAAAATTGCCTATACTTGCCACCAACGTGCCAAGTATAGGCAATTTTGGCTTTATGCCTAAACAAAATCCATCATGCTTTACTACCTATTTTCTTATTTAGACAAAGAATTCAACTTTCCTGGTGCCGGAGTTTTTCAATATATTTCTTTCAGAGCTCTTGGTGCAACCATTACCTCCCTATTGATTGCGGCAATTTTTGGTGGGCGTATCATTAATTTTCTTCGCAACCAACAAATTGGGGAAACAATCCGCGATTTGGGCCTTCAGGGTCAGATGGAAAAAAAAGGGACTCCTACTATGGGCGGGTTTATTATCTTGGCCTCCTTGCTCATTCCAGCCTTATTGTTTGCCAAATTGTCCAACGTTTACATTGTCCTCTTGTTGATTACGGCCGTTTGGACAGGCCTCATTGGTTTCTTAGACGATTATATAAAGAAGTTTAAAAACAATAAAGAGGGGCTACAAGGGAAATTTAAAGTTGTAGGGCAGGTAGGATTGGGGCTAATTGTTGGGATAACCTTGTCTTTCAATCAACATGTCAAAATCAGACAATACGATAAACCACTTATTAGTTCGGCCATTGGTGAAGTACAGCGTTACACAGATGTAATCAATCCCACAATCACCACATTGCCCTTTATAAAGAACAATGAGTTTGATTACTCCTCGTTACTATTCGGCTTATTACCAGATAGTTATACGTGGATAATTTATACCATTGTTGCCGTTTTTATCATTACTGCGGTCTCAAATGGGGCAAATATTACAGATGGAATTGATGGCTTAGCAGCAGGAACATCCATCATCATTGCCCTGACACTTGGAGTTTTAGCCTATATCTCTGGAAACGCCAAATTCTCGCAGTACCTCAATATCATGTACATTCCCAACTCGGGTGAGTTGGTTATTTTTATTGCGGCTTTTGTGGGGGCTTGCGTGGGTTTTTTGTGGTATAATTCTTACCCTGCTCAGGTTTTTATGGGAGATACGGGAAGTTTGATGCTTGGGGGCGTTATAGCGGTTATATCGCTGGCTGTGCGCAAGGAATTATTGATACCCATCATGTGTGGTATCTTTCTGGTAGAACTTGTCTCCGTTATTTTACAGGTCAGTTATTTTAAGTACACAAAAAAGAAATTCGGTGAGGGTAAGCGTATTTTTCTAATGTCACCTTTGCACCATCATTTTCAGAAGAAAGGCTATCATGAAGCCAAAATTGTGGCCCGTTTCTGGATTGTGGGTATTATTCTGGCGATTGCCACGTTAGTCACCTTAAAATTAAGATAAAATCCTAATTATCAAATATTTACGGCCAAAACTCACGGAATTGTTTTTTGGCCGTACGTTTTTTCTTCCAAAGTAATTTTTTTTCCAAACACTCCTTTGTTGACTGTTACAACCAACAAATTATCATAATCTTCATGGACAATTTTAGGAATGGATGGCTTCGTCCCTAATCCTTGTACTATTTCTAAAATGGTATCGCTGTGACCAACAACCAAGCTGTTTTTCCCTTTTATTTTCCCTAAGCGTTCTACAATAACACTGACTGGTTTGGGTTCATAAATTTCATATTGTTTGCCTAAGCGTTCAGTCAAAGGCTGCGCTGTATCGCGATTTCGTTGGTATTTACTGACAAAAATATAGTCAATTTTTTTGTTGTAAAGGCTGTCAGATAAGGCCCTTGCACGCAGATGGCCACCTTCCGACAACGGTGTATCTGCACTATCATTTAATCGCTCAGCATGACGTACGATATAAATTTTTGAGGTATAGCATGAATTCAGACTAGCCATTATGCCGATTGCCAACAATGCCTCCTTTAACGATACTTTTGCCATTTCACCCTAAATTGATTGCTTTCTCTTTTATATTGATTTTTAAAGCGTATCGCCACGCAGTTGTCTGAAACGCTTTCTTGCATCGGCAGCATAGATACTGGCTGGGTATTTTTCGAGCATTTTCTGGTACAACTCCATTGATTTGTCTTTATCCTTAAAGCGATTTTGGTACAATTCTGCCATCATAAAAAGGGCATCATCACCCAAAATATCAGTCGAAAACTTATCCACAATTATCTGTAAGTTATCCACTGCTTTTTGATTTTCTCCCATTTTTGCGTAGGTCCGGGCTTTAAGCCATAGAATCTCATCGGCAAGTGGGTGATCTTTGTATCTAACAAACATCCCATCTAAGCGGTCTAGCGCTATCTGTGTTTGATTTTGATAAAGAAGCAAGTCGGTGGCTGCATATTCCTTCATCGCGTCTTCAGAGGTGTCTAAACCCGTGTTATCTTGAATCAATAAGCTCAGTGCTCCAGCATCGTTGGCAATTTCTCGGGTTGTGGCCATTTTCAGAATGTCTAACAAGGCTTTTGATAACTCAAAATCGCCTGTATAGTAAAATTGTCGAGCATTGCGGAGTTTGGCTTCATAGCCAAGCGGAGTTTCTTTTTGCGATTTTTCAACTTGTGAATATAACAGTGTTGATTCCCAAGGCTCATTTTTTAAGAGAAAAATATCTCCCAAGTCCAGTTTGCACTTATCCACAAAATCGCTTTCTGCTCGGCCTATTTTCACAGCATTTTGTAAAATGACGGTTGCGCTGTCTTTTTCATTCAGATAAAAAGCGTACAAACTTGCCATACTCCGCATTGCTTCAAGTGTGCGATTGTTTTGGCCAAGTTCTCCCAACAACTTTTTATAATCTTCAATCAAGCGTTTCACTGACGTTTTTTCCACGGGGAATGTATTTTTCACCTGCTCTTCTCGCGCCACAATCATCATGCGCCGGGCGTACGGATAAAGTTGCCCTTGTGGATAATCTTTCACAACATATTCAAAAGACTGAATAGCGGCTGGGTAGTCTTTGTTTTGTAGTGCCAAATTTCCTAAATCAAATACTTTTGTGCCGTTATATTTAAACCGTCTGTCCAACGCCCTTTCCTGAATGAAAGCTTTACTGAACTGTTTTTTTTGGGTCAAAAACCAAATGAGCATTTCGGCAAAGAAAGGTTCGTTGGGTTGGCGTTGGATTTTTTCGTACAGAATCTTTTCAAATTTTGCCTGGTCTTTTTCTTCCCGCAGAAAATCTTGAAAATAATTTTGAATCACTTCCTTGCTTTGAATCGCCACACCCAAGCTCAACAATTCTTCAATCATTTGCTCTGTTTTTCCAGTTTGAGCGTACAAGGCCGCCAATTCCATCTTAAACAAATTATCATTTTTAGCTACATCTCTAGCTTTTAATAAAGTATTGATGGCGGCATCCGTATTATCTATTTCTCTAAACTCATCGGCTAATTCTTTAAAGGCATTCAGATCCTTTGCGGAAATTTGGGCAATACTCTCTTGGTATTTTTGAGCGGCGGGGGCTGCTTGCCCCATCTGTTCCAACATCCGCCCCCAGTACAGTGTATAGAGGTATCCCACATTTCCATCAGATTTCTGCTGACGTTTAAAAAACTTTTCAGCTTCGTCAAAACTTTTGAGTTTAATCATACAGCTCACATACCTCCTCAAATAGATTTTGTTAAAATCTTTTCGCAAAACTTTCTGATAGAGGGTCACTACTTTTTCACACTCTCCCTTTTGAAAGTATGCATCTGCTAAGTCTGCATCACTTTGGGCCTGGCTTTCTGTAGATACCAAAAGTAAAATGACACCCAAGAACAGTATCCACAAACGATACGGAGTTGTACACATTTTTCCTGCACCCATTTTAATAATAATATATTTAATTTTTAAACTATTATAATCCATTAGCACTGGGGATAAGTGGATAAGAAAGTTATCCCCGCGTTATCCACTGCTCATTAAAACGTAAATGTGTATAAGTAGTAGGTTTATCCACGTTGTTTTATTTTTATCCACAACTGAAATTACTGTTTTTCAGGCATATCTGCAACTATTCACAATTGGACGTGGATTGTGGATAATTTTGTTCACGTTGTGGATGACTTTTTTTCCACATTTTAACATGTTTAAAACGGCTTGAAAGGATGTGGGAAATCGGGATACATTCCCACATTTGTATTGTTGATAAATAGTTCTCCACATTATCCAAATGTTATCTACAAGTTTTCCCACCACTTATCCACTTACCTATAAACATCTGTATCTGTTATCCACATACTTATTCACATCTTTGCCTCACAATTGTGTTTTTTGTGAAATAGGTGTTTCACAACCTAAAACTTACCTAGCTTCTTTTTATACTATCTCAAAAAGTGAACCAAATTGTATAATAGCTTATCCACAGAGTGTGAATGATGTGGATTATTTTGTGGATAAGTCTATGTCTATACCACTCATTACAAAGTTTTTCTTCACTTTTACCGCTTCGGTGTGGAAAAATACGGGTTCTGCTAATTTGTTGGCTTTTATATCGCCTGTATCCCATTGTCCGTTTCCATTTTCATCCACAATTATGCGCAGTGTGTACGTTGCAGGTTTTAGATAGGAAAAAACATAAGGGGTTTTATTACTGATTGATTTAACTACTTCAAACTTATCATCGAGCAGTTCAACGATATATTTACTTTTAGCGCCCTTTATTTCACCTTCCAAGGTACCGTAGTTTTCTTCATCCATGATGGGGAGCTTATAGATTTTGGCGGGGATTGTGTCGTTTTCTACGCTAAAGAAAGTGGCTTTGGGAATGACTACTTTGAGTTCACGACGGGCCCTTATAGGTCTCGAAAGTGAAAGAATAGCATGATTATTGCCCCATATAAAATCGGAAACTTTGATAACTTCTGCTTTTGTACTATCGCTAAATATCTGTACTTGATTAAGCCTTGCTTCGGCTACGGGTTTATTAAAGGTTAGTTTTAGAACAAAATTTCGAGGCTCTATTTCGCCATTATCGGGGAAATTTGTCTTCATCTCAAAGGGCTCACGGTTGGTATCTGTGGCCTTCCCTCCTACCCTAGCTTCCCGGAATTTTATTTTCTGGGTATGTTCAAAGGTCAACCCAACCGAGTCAACTATCGTTATTTTGGCCACAAGGGTATCCTTTCGATTTTTGGTATTATAGAACTTCAGCTCGTTGGTCCCCGCTTGAAAGTGCGGAATTGAGTCTTCTGGATTGTTAAATTTTACTTTGTAATCTAGGAACCCTTTATCGTAATTTATGGAGTAATAATTGGATCTAGGCTGCGTATTTCGCACTTTTGCGGGGGTATTGTTGGCCATAAACAGCCTCAATGAAACGCCTGAGATTTGCGTAGAATCAAAAATTGTGATGCTATCCCTTAAATACGTGATTCTTTCGGCCCGTGGATTATAGCTTAAAGAGCGATTTTTATCGTCAAAAGCATATAGGCGATATTGGTTTGGACGAATATTTTCGATGCTGTATCGACCTGCGCTATCCGAACGAGTGAAGTAGCTTGGCTTCATCTTTTCAATATTCAGGGTATCTGAATTTGGGTACAGGCCTACCAAGACATCCAACAATGGCTTATCGGTGAGTAAGTCTTTTACCTGCCCAGCTACAGAGGCGGAGTCAATTCCTACACCAGTACTGAATACGACGCGAAGATTTCGGGCGGGATTTTTTTCGCTAAAATCTTTAATAGCATCGCCAAAAGAAAGTGAATAAGTGATAGCAGTGTCAAGTGATTTTTTGAACTTGATTTGGAGTCCCGTAGGTCGGGATTTAAAATCATATTCCCCTGCATCGGGAGTTATCAAGAGTTTTTGCTGTAAATTTTCCGCAACAATATACTCGTCAAATTCTAAGTCAACGGTACGGCCTTTGTAGTTTGTTTGCTTATTGTTTGGGATGCTTGATATAAGATTTGGTGGTATGGTATCTCTCTTTCCTCCCGTAGGAGAAATAGGCTGGGCGCAGGATGTAACCAAAATATAGAGTATAATGTAAAACGAAAAATTTCTCATTAGGTGATTGTATAAATGAGGAACTGGTTGGTAAGTTATCTTTATCATGCTTTTAGCAGACAGTTTTTTTGTGTTATACAAGTGTAATCCTTTTAGTACAACTAACGAATGTTTGGAAAGCCTTTGCAAATTAACATCTTTTATATCCTGAAGTTTAATTTAGTGACATACTACAAAAATAAAAGGTGGCCGTCAAGGCCACCTTTTATTAACGTCTTATCTGTACTTACCTCCCTAAGTAAATCATCAATACTGATACATCCGACGGACTGACGCCGCTTATTCGGGAAGCTTGCCCAAGTGTACCAGGACGGATGCTTTTGAGTTTTTGACGCCCTTCAAATGACAGAGCTGATACGCGGTCGTAGTCGAAATTTGGGATGATTTCAAGGTCTTCTAATCGATTCATCTTTTCTACCATGAGGTATTCTTTCTCAATGTAGCTTTCGTATTTTACCGTAATCATTGCTTGCTCTAATGCTTCTTCATCGAATTGATTGAGAAAACCTGCAAAGGAACCTGTTAGATTCTTGATGTCATCTATTTCAATATCGGGTCGTTTTAGCAACTGATACAATGGCTGTTTTTCCCGAATTGTTGCGGTTCCCAATTGCCTTAATTGGTCGTTTATTTCTTCGGGTTGAGCTTTGATGGTTTTGAGTTCTTTCAAAATCAACTCAGTATTTGTTATTTTTTCACGAACGCGTTGGAGACGAGATTCTGCGGCAAGCCCGAGTTTATACCCCTTTTCAGTAAGACGAATGTCTGCGTTATCTTGCCGTAATAGAGTACGATATTCAGCCCTTGACGTAAACATTCGGTAAGGCTCATCTGTCCCTTTGTTGACTAGATCATCTACCAATACACCAATGTAGGCTTCTGAGCGTTTTAAAATGAAGGGCTCTAACTCATGTATATTTTGGTGAGCGTTAATACCCGCGATTAATCCCTGACATGCGGCTTCTTCATATCCTGTTGTTCCGTTGATTTGTCCTGCAAAAAACAGGTTCTTGATAAGATGGGTTTCGAGGGTTAATTTTAATTGTGTAGGGGGAAAATAATCGTATTCTATGGCATAGCCTGGACGAAACATCTTGGCGTTTTCAAACCCAGGTATCAAACGCAAAGCTTTGTATTGAACATCTTCTGGAAGTGATGTTGAAAAACCGTTTACGTAAATTTCAACGGTGTCCCATCCTTCGGGTTCTACAAAAATCTGATGTCTGTCTTTATCAGCAAATCGATTTATTTTATCCTCAACCGAAGGGCAGTAGCGAGGTCCCAATCCTTTAATGCGCCCTGAAAACATCGGTGATTTGTCGAACCCAGTACGTAAAGCCGCATGTACTTCTTCGTTTGTATACGTAATCCAACAGCTTCTTTGGTGCTCAAGTTTAGGGGTTGATGTATATGAAAATTTAGCGGGATTTTCATCGCCAGGCTGTTCTTCCATACGGGAATAATCCAACGAACGTCCATCTATGCGGGGTGGTGTTCCTGTTTTCATCCTACCCGATTCAAACCCTAACTCAATCAATTGCTCCGTTATTCCAGTTGCTGACTTCTCCCCTACCCTTCCTCCGCCAAAGTTTTTTTCTCCAATATGAATCAACCCATTCAAAAAAGTACCATTTGTCAAGACTACTGATTTGCTTTGGATTTCCATTCCGAGGCTTGTTTTTATCCCTGCCACTACCCCATCTTTGACAATAAGCCCACGAACGGTGTCTTGCCAAAAATCCACATTAGGGATTTGCTCAAGGGTTAAACGCCATTCTTCGGCAAAACGCATACGGTCACTTTGGCATCTTGGCGACCACATAGCCGGTCCCTTTGATCGGTTGAGCATTCGGAATTGAATCATTGTTTTGTCGCTGATGATTCCTGACTGTCCACCGAGTGCATCTATTTCTCTTACGATTTGTCCCTTGGCTACACCTCCCATTGCGGGGTTACAAGACATCTGCGCAATGGTGTGCATGTTCATAGTGACGAGCAAAACTGTGGATCCCATATTTGCTGCTGCTGCTGCTGCCTCACATCCCGCATGGCCCGCCCCAACCACAATTACATCGTATTTTGGAAACATGAATTTTTTGTTTTAAATATTGTAGTTTTTGTTTGTTTCACGCGTTTTTGTAAAAACCTCCAAAACGTTCCACGTGAAGCATTTGTTATTGTGTTGATATATAGCAAGTTATGGAGTTGATAAGTAAAAATCTTCTTTATTTCTCATTTCTTGCTCTTGTTCATCCTCATGGTCGTCATAACCAACTAAATGCAAAATGCCATGCGCTAAAACACGGCGTAGTTCTTCTTCAAAAGGTTTATTCAGCTCCTGAGCATTATCTTTTACTCTGTCGATGCTGACAAATATATCACCTTCGATTACAGCGTCTTCTTCACTATTATCAAAAGTGATAATGTCGGTGTAAAAGTCATGCTCAAGGTATTGTCGATTTACGTTAAGAAGGTATTCATCCGAACAAAAAATATAGTTGAGTTGGTTCAAAGTAAAGCCCTCGGCTTTAATAATACTCTGAAGCCAAGACTTGGTTTTGCGGGGTTGCGGAACTTTAAAGTCCACATCTTCAATAAAAAACTGAATCATTTTTTGTAGGTAAAATAGAAGAAATGGTTTCTAGGTGCTTAGACAATAACTACCTGAAAACCAATAAAGATTTGCAAAATTAGGCAACTGAGCGGTAAGATTCAAAATAACTCTTTCCAGGTACCTTTAATGAAGTTGTATTTAAGCGTGCTCGGAAGAGCTTTCCACCAGTATTTGTTGATTTCTACGGCAAAGGAAGGCTGCATGTAGCAGTTGATTGCACAACCTTCACAGGCAGGAAGACGGCCTTCAAGAGCAATCAATTTTTGAACTTCTTCCGACTGGTACAGTTCTTCCAAGCGATTTTCAATAGGGAATTCTTTTAAGCCTAAATGATAACAGGGAAGAACCAACTTATTTTCGGGAGAAATGACAATGGTTGTGCTACCAGCCAAACAGACTGGATTGTCAATGTGATTACCCCCATCAATTCTAAGCTGTACAAAAGCGTCATTTAAATAAATATTACGCTTTTTGCCCCAATTGCGTAATTCTTGCAGTGCCGAAGAAGATAACTGAGAACCCACGTTATTGTATTCAAAAACAGGATTCAATATCAATACTAAATCATTGGGTAAGCAAATGTCTTTCCACAATTGCTCAATTTGGTGGATATTGTTTTCAAAAACGGTGAATAAAATATCAGGACGTTCATTCAATGATTTCGCAATTTGAATGGACTCCATCACTTTGTCAAAACACTTTACTCCACGCGATGTATCATGCTCGTCTTTATTAGGTGAGTCGAGTGAGAAATGGAGCATGTCAATCAATCCGCGCAGTTTATGAGCGTATTTGGGATAAAGCAACCCGTTGGATGTGACGGTAGTTAATAATCCTGCGATTTTTGCGGCTTTGAGTAGCTCATCCAATTGACGATGGAGAAGAGGCTCTCCTCCCGTAAAATCAACAACTTTTACCCCCAGTTTTTTGAGTGCCTCAAAATTTGCTTTGGCATTTTCTAACGTAACGTAAGGCGATGGCCTTTCCCATATATCACAAAAGCTACAGGTGGCGTTACAACGATACGTCACGTAGTAATTGCATAAAACAGGATGTGAAATAAGACGCATAGTTTCAAATGAAAAGGTGCCAAAAAAGCAAAAAGGCCGCAACTACATTTTCTGTTATTGCGGCCTTTGGCGTAAAGATCACTTATTGCAGCATCCGCAACAGGCTAGCCAATTTGTCTTTTAAATCTTTTCTATCGACAATAAAGTCTAAAAAGCCGTGTTCCAATACAAATTCAGCACTTTGAAATCCTTTAGGAAGATCTTTTCCAATGGTTTCACGAATAACACGCGGACCAGCAAAACCGATAAGAGCGCCAGGTTCAGCGATATTAAAATCACCTAACATGGCGTAAGAGGCCGTCACTCCCCCCGTGGTGGGGTCGGTCAGTAGAGAAATATATGGCAGTTTAGCTTCTGACAACAGCGCCAATTTAGCTGATGTCTTGGCCATTTGCATCAACGAATATCCTGCTTCCATCATCCGCGCCCCTCCCGACCGGGAAATCATTAGAAACGGTTTTCTGTTTTGTAACGCATGGTCGATTCCGCGCGCAATCTTCTCCCCTACAACTGAGCCCATTGAACCGCCTATAAAGTTGAAATCCATACAGCTTACTACGATGTCTATATCGTCCATTTTTCCGTAAGCGGTACGTACGGCATCTTTCAGACCCGTTTTTTTGACGGTATCTCGAATCCGGTCAGGGTATTTCTTAGTGTCTTCAAATTGAAGAGGATCTCCTGATATCATGTCGGTGTCGAGTTCAGTGTATTCCGCTTCGTCAAATAAGAGACTAAAGTAGGCTTCTGACCCGATTTTTTCATGATAATTGCATTTTACACAGGTATATGCATTTAGTTTATGCTCTCGCGTATGCATCACATGCTTGCAACTAGGACACTGGTACCAAAGCCCGTCGGGGGCTTCGCGTTTCATTTCTGTGGGCGTTTGAATGCCCCTCTCTTTTCTGGTAAACCAAGACATAAAAAGTCAGCAGTTAACAGTTTAAAATATACAGTTTGACACTAGAGGTGTTAAATGCTTTAGTTACAGCAAAATAATAACCAATAACGCGGAAACTGCCGCAAAAGCGGCCTCAAAGATACTAAGAAATTTATCTATGCATCAAAGAGTTAAATAATACTTGCGTTTAGATTCGGGAAAACGCTCAATTGCGTAGCGCAAAGTCGTACGGGGCATTTGTTTTACATGGGTATCCAAAAACTCTTCCAGCACTAATTCATCACGTTTTCCCACTTCCCGAAGCATCCAACCCACGGCCTTATGAATAAGGTCATGGGTATGAGTAAGAAGAATTTCGGCAATTCGAATCGTATCTAAAAATTGATTTCGAGAAATATAATACCATGTGGACACAATTGCTACCCGTTGGCCCCACAGGTGGGGGCGCTGAGCTAAGTCGTATAAAATGCTTCTGTCTTTATTGAACAGATAAGCCCCGACAATATCACGACAAGAGACATCAACCAAATCCCAATTATTGATATGATCGAGATTTGATAAATAGATTTCAAAAATAATATGTTGGGTTGTTTCGTCTTTTTTTGATTTTTGAAAGCGTTTCATCAGTCCAATCAATGCCGCCATTCGAAATTCATGGTAAGGACTATGAAGGAGTTCGGTCCATTCTTGAATTGTTAATTTTGGATATTTTTTTACAATTTCTCTGATTTCTGGCATTGTAATTCCTTGAAATACATCTCCTTCTCCGTATTGGTCTTTTCCTGTCTTGAAAAAGCGACAAAGAAAGGCAGCCTTTTCGGGGCTGCCTAGTTGTTGTAAATCCTTTTTTATTTGTGAAAGCATCATATTCTTAACGCTTATGCTTATCCAATTTGATGGGAATAAAAGCTTCGTCAGGAAGCGCGGGTTTGTGATGTAAAACCACATTTTGACGCAAATAAGCAGGCCGTTCGAGTTCGCTTGCGGAATATTTGCCTTTAGTAATGTCCTGAATAAGTTGCCGCAAAATAGAAGGGTCTTCGTGGGGTTCAGGGTTGTCAATAAAAGGTTGTTTACTAACGACTTGATTCGGCTCTTGGTATTCGGGCTTGCTTGGTTCTGACACCACGGGCAAATCGATCGTTTGAGAAACCGTTGGCTGCACTTCTACCTTAATTTCGTGTTTTTGGGGTGCGGGTGGATTAAAAGCCGTTGTTGGAGTAGAAGCCTCCAATTTTCCTTCTTGGGAGCTGTCTATTACAACTCCAGAAATTGAAGGTTTAACAGGGGTGGTCTCTTTTTTTATTGATTTAAAACCTGTAGAATCGTAGTTGAAAGGTAAATGAGAGTCTTCAAAGCCCGCGGCTATAACCGTAACCAGGAGTTGTTCTTTGAGGCTGTCATCAAAAATAACCCCCACTTTACACATATCAGCTTCATCACCAATGAGGCTTTCGATATAATTTGTGATGGCCATTTGCTCGTCAAGGGTAGCCATGTATTCTTCATCGGTACTTGAAGCAAGTGTGATAAGAATTTTTTGAGCGCCGCGAATATCTCGATTGTTGAGCAAGGGGGAGTTTAAAGCCGCTTCAATCGCCAATTCAGCACGGTTTTCACCAGAGGCAGAAGCCGAACTCATCACCGAAGTACCTGCATTTTCAAGTACTTTTTTCACGTCCATGAAGTCGGAGTTTACACTCCCATGAACCGTAATAATCTCCGCAATGCTTTTTACGGCATTTGACAAAATGTTATCAGCGTGTTCGTAAGCCCTTAAAATGGGTAATTTTCCATACAACTTAGCTAATTCATCGTTGAGAATGACCAGAACTGTGTCACAGTGCTTTTTCAAGGCATTTATTCCTTCAAGTGCTTGGTTCTTCTTACTGCGCCCTTCGTGGCTATAAGGAGCCGTGACAACCGCCACAGTAAGCATACCCATTTCTTTAGCTACTTGGGCAATAACGGGGGCAGCACCTGTACCCGTACCGCCGCCCATCCCTGCGGTAATAAATACCATTTGAGTGGGTGGTTGCATCAATTGCCGGATGTATTCAATGCTTTCTTCGGCAGCCTTTCGTCCAGTAGCTGAATCAGTTCCCGCTCCGAGTCCCTTAAGCAAATCAGCGCCTAATTGAATTTTATTTTCAATGGCGCTACGCATGAGAGCTTGTTTGTCGGTATTGCATACCACAAAACCTACATCCTTAATACCCTTCACATGCATGTGGTTTACAGCGTTGCTACCTCCCCCACCTACCCCAATTACTTTGATAATCGGTGCGTCTTCTGAATATTTTGAATTTTCCATGACATACTCGTAGCCGTGGTCAAAAACGTTTTTTCTTGCAAAAACCATAATTTTTTAATGAGAAACAATTGGTGAGGTCAAATTTAAATTTTTGGTGCTAGTAAGAATCTTTCCCCGCCATATCATCTTGCATTAGACCTTTCCATATAAATGTGCCAACATCCTTGATTTTCAAGTCTTTAATTCCAAAACTACCCCAAAGACCTCCTGTTTTCTTTTTTTCTTGTTCTTTTTCTGTCTTACTTCTTTTTACTACTCTTTTATCTAACGGTTTAATGCTCGACCAGGCCAATCCAAGGGCGGTAGCAAATGCGGGATCATTCATTATTGAATCATGTAAAGGCCCGTTGATTCGCTCTAAATTCTGAGGCTTCCCAATTTGGACGTACATGCCTGTCACTTCTCTGAAAATAGAATCAATTCCGTTGATTTTTGCGGTACCGCCAGTCAATACTACGCCTGCCCTCAATTTGTGTTCGTAGCCAGCTTTTTTTACTTCGGCAAAGACCAATGCGGCGATTTCACGTAGACGAGCCCTGGCAATAAGCACAATGTTTCGCGCTACAATCTCAATGGGCGGAATACCGTCGGCAGTTGGAACTACTAAGAGGGTATTCAGGCTACAGGCGTTGGGGTTTGTTTCGCTCAACGTGGTTTTTGCTTCTTCAGCACTTTCTTGCGTTAGATGACAACCTTCCCGAATATCATTCGTGATATGATTGCCGCCAAAAGGAAGAACAACCGTGTGGCGTAATAGACCTTCGTGATAAATAGCAATATCTGTAGTACCGCCGCCAATATCCACCAACACTACCCCTAAGTTTTTATGGTCTTCTGTCAGAACAGCCAAGCCCGAAGCAAGGGGCGAGGCCGCAAACCCGTCTTCATTGTCAACTTGAATATTGGCTTTCTGGAGGGAGTCCTTGATTTGATACAGCGCCGTTTTTTTGGCTGTGATAATCTTAAAGTCGCCGCTGAGTTTCAGACCAATATGACCGACTGGGTCGTCGATTTCGTGCTGTTCTCCAACGGCAAATTTAAGGGGTAAGAGGTGAATAATTTGGTTGGAATCGGAGTCGTAGGTTTGTTGCATATCCTCAAATAACACGGCAACATCTTCCCCTTTGACAGAGGCAGATTTGCAGGTTACTGAGCCTGTTTCCGACATTGTTTCCAAATGCGTCCCGCTTACGTTGACGGTGGCCGTCAATGGATAATTCAGCAAATCAGGCCTTTCTGCTTTTCGCGCCGCTATTTCCAACGCTTGCCTGATTGCTTCTTTTGTCTTAACAGGGTTGTTAATAATTCCCCTATACACCCCTTCGTTACGTGCCGAACCGAGCCCTACTACTTCGAGCATGGTATGGTTGTTGTGGGTCTTTGGCTTAGCCAAAATCGCAGCAACTTTGGTACTGCCGATGTCAATTCCTAAAAAAATAACATTATCTGACATACTGAGTTAGGGTTTTACTCACACACAATTTGATTTCGAAACTTAACACTAACGCGCTTATATTTTTCCCATCCTTTCAGTGGTAAAATATTTTTATAAAATATCTTTAACTTCTCAAATTTTACCTCAAAATCATCGGGCAAGCCAAAATCAATTTGGTGTTGACCTACCTGAGGCATAAGGGTTAATTCACTGTCATTTGACACAATTACTTCGGCTACCTGAGCCTTCCAAAATGGGTTTTGCTGAAGCGCTTTCAAAAAGTCAATCAATTGCTTCCCTTTTTGGGAGTTTAAATTTTGTTTTTTAGCAAAAAACTCACCCGATACTAACACCGTTCTTGCAGCAAAACGTCCTGATAATGGAACGATTTCCCCCGTCTCGGTTAGGTATCCGCCTTGTGAGGCATTTAGTGGTTGCTCGCTGTCTGATGTTGAAATTAGACGTCCGAGGGGGCGTTGCTGCACTATAGATACGACCAAATTTCCAGATAAATCTCGAAACACCTGACAATTATTTATCAAGCGGTTCTTCATGACCCTTTTTTCTAAACCTTTTAGGTTTATTTCTGAGAAATTCATTCCCTCTATGTTATCAACCCCTTTGAGCGTAATCAAATCTCTAATGTCCTGTTCATTAAAAAAAGGATACTCTGCTTTTTCATCTAATTTCACAGTAATTCCCTTACAGCGCTTGCTTTTTTGTTGAAACTCAACAAAAAAAACAATAAGCCCAATAATGAATATTCCAAGAATAGCCCAAATCAAGCGTTTCATACAAGGGACGATTTCGTTGTTTTTGACTTTAAATTACTAAAAATCAGTTTTTTAAAATTGCTAGGATTTTTCTTCCAAAACGTTTTTTATGGATTTGATATAGGAGTCAATATCACCAGCACCAATCGTTGCCACTACGTCTAAAGGACGATTTTTAAGAACGTCTATTAAGCTTGACTTCAAACATTGGATTTTGTCACTTGTGATTTTATCAAAAATTAAATCAGAGCTTACGCCTTCAATCGGTAACTCTCTAGCTGGATAAATATCCAAAAGAATCACATTGTCGGCTAGGGATAAACTTTCTGCAAATTCGTTCGCAAAATCACGCGTACGACTGTATAAGTGCGGTTGAAAAATTGCCGTCACGTGCCGATTAGGGTACAGTGCTTTCAAAGATGATAAAAAAGCATATACCTCGGCGGGGTGATGCGCATAGTCATCTATGAGTACATGGTGGTCTGTTTTCAAATAATACTCAAAACGCCTTTTTACACCGCCAAAGGTTTCGATGGCTGCACGGATTTGGTTTCCCGACAGGCCAAGGGCCAGGCCAACTGCTGAGGCTGCCACAGCGTTTTCTACGTTGTGGAAACCTGGTACTTGTAGCTTAATATCGCTGATTAGTCCTTCTGGATGAACAACGTCAAATACAAAACAAGCATTTTCGATTCGAATATTTTGGGCGTGGTAGGAGCCTTCATTTAGACTGTATTCTTCGACTTTTGCCTTTGTTTTGTGGGCCAATGTCAACCCTTTTTTCATAAACAGGCGACCGTTGGGTTTGATTTGACTTACATAAGCCGAAAAAGATTCAAGAACAGAATCATGGCTTCCGTAAATATCTAGATGATCGGCATCCGTAGAGGTAACAATAGCTATATCTGGAAATAATGTCAAAAAAGAACGGTCAAACTCGTCTGCTTCCACCACACAGGGTACTTGGCTAAGCTGCGCGGTAGGAGCGTTGAGTAGCATATTGGTACCATAATTTTGTGTTATACCTCCTAAAAAAGCCGCACAGTTTACCCCTGAATGACGAAGTAAATGTGCTGTCATGGAAGATGTTGTAGTTTTACCGTGCGTCCCTGCTACGCCAATCGTAAACATCCCCCCCGCTATCAGACCTAGCACTTGAGAACGTTTTTGTAGGGTAAATCTATTGTCTTTCAGGTAGTTGTATTCTGCATGGTTTTTTGGAATAGCAGGTGTGAAAACAACAAGTGTGTGGTCTGGATTTTGTAAAAAAACAGCGGGTATTAAATTCACTGAATCTTCAAAATGTACAGAAATACCTTCAGCCTGGAGTGTGTCGGTCAAAGGCGTTTGTGTACGGTCGTAGCCAGCTACCTCAAATCCATTGACGCCAAACCAACGAGCCAACGCACTCATTCCAATACCTCCGATACCGAGGAAATAAATGTATTTATAGTCTGTAACTTGCATCCTTCTTTTGATTCTTTTTTGGAATAAATGACCAATAGTTTCGTGCTAAATAAGTCCTAATACCGTTTCAGCAATTTCTTTCGCGGCATTGGGCTTACCCAGTTTTTTGATGTTTTGACTCAAAGTCTGTTGTTTTTCAACGTCTTGTAATAATCGTAGCGCCGTTTGTACAAGTTCTTCGGGGGCATCTTTATCTTTAATTAAAAGGGCTGCATTTTGCTCAACCAAACTCATCGCATTTTTGGTCTGGTGATCTTCGGAAGCGTACGGGAAAGGAACCAAAATAGCGGGCTTAGCCACCAAGCACAGCTCTGATACAGATAAAGCGCCCGCTCTAGACACCACAACATCAGCCAACGCGTAGGCTAAATCCATTTCATAGATAAAATCAAACGACTTAGCATAGGGTGTTTTGAGTGAATTTATGGTGTTTGCGGCCCGTTCAGCATAGGGTTTACCCGTTTGCCAAAGAACTTGGTATCCAGAATTTATCAACAATTTCAATCCAGCCTCAATACTTTCATTGATTGTCTTGGCGCCTAGACTTCCCCCAATCACAAGGAGTGTTTTGTGGTTGGGTTGAAGCCCAAAATGGGCGTAAGCCTGTGTGCGCTTGTGAGCTACATCTAAAATGTCGCTTCTAACGGGGTTTCCCGTCATTTTGAGCTTATTTTTTGGAAAAAACGAATCCATGTTTGGGTATGCTACACAAATGGCTTTAGCGCGTTTTGCAAGCAGTTTGTTGGTAACTCCTGCATACGAGTTCTGTTCTTGAATTAAAGTTGGGATTCCCAACAACGAGGCTACCATCAGCAGCGGCCCACTAGCAAACCCTCCGACGCCAATGGCTACATCGGGTTTAAAACTTTTAATAATGCTACGGGCTTTTAACAAACTGCGTGTGAGTTTGAGGGGAAATGATAAATTATCAACCGAAAGCTCTCGTTTGATTCCTGCAATCGGCAAACCAATGATTTCGTAGCCTGCCTTGGGGACTTTTTCCATTTCCATTTTTCCCAAAGCCCCGACAAATAAAATTTGAATGGTAGGGTCTATTGCTTTGAGCGCATTGGCAATAGCAATGGCTGGGTAGATGTGTCCACCGGTACCGCCTCCGCTGATGATTACTTTCTTTACCATACGTTTTTTATGACCAGAAGGATGCAAAATTGATAAATTTGGGCTAACCCGCTATCACTTTTCAAGCCTTATAAATTTGTTTCTTCGATATCACCTCTGCTTACACTCAGTACAATTCCGAGTGAGATACAAGTAAATAAAACGGAGGTGCCTCCCATGCTTAATAAAGGCAAAGGTTGGCCAGTGACGGGGAAAATCCCTACCGCTACCGCCATATTTGTAAATGCTTGTAAACCAATGCTTAAAATGAGTCCAGCGGAGAGTAGACCGCCGAAAGCTCGATTTGTTTCGTTGATGTTTTGGACTCCACGCACCAGCAAAATAGCGTACAAAACCATGATAATAATACCCCCAATAATGCCGTATTCTTCAATAATAATGGCGTATATAAAATCAGAATAGGCTTGGGTAAGGTAGTTCCGTTGGTGGCTTTTTCCGAGTCCTTGTCCCAGCGTTCCCCCGTTGGCGATAGCAATAAAACCTTGCTTGGCTTGATATTCATCTCGTTTGAGAAATCGCTCAATGCGTCCTTGAGCAGTGTCAAGGCGTTGGCCTACCACAAGACCCGTCGCTCCTGCAATGCCAATAGAAACGACCATCACGGCTAAATATTTGCCTGGCACACGGCCTATATATAGCATCAAAAAACAAGAAAAGCCCAATAAAACGGCGGTAGAAGTACTGGTAAGGGCAATAAAAAAACAGATAATTCCGACCCACAAAATCATTTTCCCAAAAATCTGCCAGTCATATTGCACCCGCTGACGTTTGGCAAGCATTGCTGCCAGATTGGCAATCAGTGCCAAACGAGCGAAGTCGGCGGGCTGGAAGGTTAAGCCAGTGCCCGGAATGGCCAACCAACGAGTCGCGCCGTTGATGGTAACCCCTGCGACTTTTACCAGAATCAATAAAGGAATGGAAATCAGAAGAGCTGCCCGCGATAATCGCGAGAAATAGGTGTAATTGATCCGATGAACGCCCCACATAACCAGCAAGCCGATTCCTGTAAAAAAAGCGTGTTTCAACAGAAAAGATTCTGGATAACCACCACCACGCTGATAGGCTAGTGTTCCCGTTGCGCTGTATACAATAAGCATACTTGCAAGCGACAAAAGTGCCACAATAATCCAGATGACAATATCGCCTTTCAGATTTTGACGAAGCCATTCCTTGGCATTTTGCCAGCGAGCAAACGGGGAGGTGGATTGGGATGCATTCATCTCGTTATTCATCGTTTTTTTGGGAATTAAGTGCAAAATCTAGAACAGCCGCTTTGAATAAATCGCCACGGTCTTCGTAATTTTTGAACAAATCGAAACTGGCGCAAGCGGGCGATAACAGAGCCACGTCGTCGGGATGACCTAACGAAACGGCATGAGCTACAGCTTTACTTACGTCCTGAGTCTCGATGATTACAGGAACGATAGGGGTAAAAAACGAGAGAAGTTTGCTATTGTCTTTGCCCAGACAGATAAGGGCCTTTACTTTCTGACGAACTAAGTCTTCGATTTGGGTATAATCGTTGCCTTTATCCA
>JAIXPV010000605.1 GCA_027486105.1 Runella sp.
CCAGCGATGCAATCTTCGAGCTCATGGGCGCCCCACCGCTCAATACCTCATCGATGGCATTGAGCAGACGGATGTGGTCGGTATCTTTAGTTAGATACCCCGAAGCACCCGCACAAAGCGCTTCAAAGACCAATTTGCCATCTTCGTGTACGCTGATGACCAGAATCGTGGTGTGTGGGCGTTCACGCAAAATGCGTTTGATGCCTTCAATGCCGTGCATACCCGGAAGCTCAAGGTCAATCAATACGAGGTCGGGAGCGTCTTTTTTTAAATTTTTGAGGGCATCGATGCAGTTCGTGTACGTGTTCACGACGTGAAAACGTTGCTGACTTCCAATAATGAGCGCCAAGCCATCTTTGACGGCTTCGTTGTCTTCAATGACGGTGATTTTTGTAACGTTAATCATTATACGTTTATAGGTTTACCCCAAAAGCTCACTACTTTTGGGGGAGGCTGTTGGGGTTGGAATGCTCCCTCGCAGCAAAACGGTTGTTCCTTTGGGAGGGGTAGGCTTAATGGATAAATGACAATGGATTCGTTGGGCGCGTAAACGCATGTTATTCAGTCCCTTATGATAGCCTTCGGTGGGGAATACGATTCCCATACCATCATCAATTAGGGCAAAAGACATCATTTGATTTTCAATGGTTGCCCGAAAAATGATGTTTTGACACTGCGCATGCTTGACGCAGTTGGTTAAGGCTTCTTTGAAAATCATAATCACCTGAATGCTTCGGCCGGGTGGCAGATGCACGTTTTCGTACTCGTTTGGAAAACGAATATCGGTATGAAAATGAATAGGGGTATCTTGTAATAAATTTTCGCCTAAATCCTTGATATACAGGGCTAATTCGTTGATTTGGTTGCTTTCGGGGTCAATCGACCAAATGAAATCTTTAGTGTCTCGAAAGAGCTTGACAACGTTTTTTTCAATTTCTCCCACAATGCGTTTTTCTTCACTTTCGTGCCCGTTGTATCGAAGTTTGAGCACATTTGACTGCATCCGAATGGCAGCCAACCGATTGCCTAATTCGTCGTGAAAATCCTGTGCTATTTGTACCCTTACGGCGGCCTCGGCTTCCTGTTTTAGCTTTTCATACGCCAATACCCGCCGCGTACGGTATTGAATATAAAGCCTTTGACATAAAATACCGAGAGATATTAACGTGGCGGCAATGAGCAAAATAAACCACCAACGTTGATAAAAAGGTGGAATAATCTCAAAAGTATAAGTCGAAATATCTCCCCAATGATTGTCGCCGTAGGAGGCACGTACGTTGAAGCGATAGCAGCCTGGCGTGAGATGAGAGTACACAACGGCTGTTTGGTCGGTTGGGCCGAGCCAGCCTTCATCCGCTCCTGCCAATTGGTATTGGTACCTAACATGGTCTGGGCGGGTGTGATTGATGGCTATAAAGCTGATTCTCAGTTGATTTTTGGTATTTGGTAATGATAAGCCTTCGTACACTTGGTTCCACTTGCTTTGGCCTTGGGCGTAGTGGGCAAGGTTGGTTGTGTCAAAAGGAATTCTGACGTCCGTAAAATGGACTTTTAACGCTTCTGGGCTAGACTTAACGTTGCGCTCACGATGCCTAAACAACCCTTTGATGGTTCCAATCCATAATTCCCCGTTGGGGGCCACAAAAGCCGTATTGGCGTTGGTTTCGCGGGCGGTAAAACCGTCAGTTTCGTTATAATGTCTAATATTGCTGATTTTCAGGCTTTTATCAATCGTGATTAAATCAATGCCGCGCTCGGTACCGACCCATAATCGTCCCTGTTTGTCAAAAATGGTGTTGTAAATCAGGTTGGAACAAAGTCCGTTTTTTACGGTATAATACTCTTTTTGGCGTGTTTTGGGGTCAAACACCGCGATACCGTCTTCAAAACTTCCCAAGGCCAGCAGACCGTCGTCGCGTTTGGCCATGCTCAGGGAGGGAAAAGAGGCGAGGGCACGGTCGTACATAAAATCGTAAACATGGCCGTTTTTTAGAATATTCAGTCCGCCAGGGCCAGAAGCAATCAGTTCATTATCATTAAGTTGTAGAGTTCTTCGTACAAACTGACCTTTTAAACCTTGCTTAGAAGTATAGTGGTGTAGTTGGGTTCCATCGTGCAAAATTAACCCGTTAGAAGTGCTAATCCACATCTCTTTTCCTTTTCCTGCTTCCATAAAAAGCGTGACTCCGTGCGGAGATAAATAAGCATCAAGCGGGATATATTCTATGGCTGTTTTTGAAATTTTATATACCCCCGCCCCCGCGAGTCCAATCCAGGTATTGCCTTCATTATCAACGGATAGGCAGTTAACTCGCTTGCTTTGAAGGGGCTTGGGGAGCGGCAGTATTTTATTGGTTTTGGTATCCCAAATATCCATTCCATGGTCAAAATAGCTGATCCATAATTTTCCGTCGGGGGCAAGGGCAAAACAAGAGATGGTATTGCTGCTTAAACCTGACGTAGCATTCAAACCCGTGAAGGCAGGGTTGGTGAATTTATAGACGCCGTTGCCGTCGGTAGTAAACCAGATGTTTCCTTCGCGGTCTTCCAACATTCCTTTGACCATGAAGTTTGTAAAACCATTTTGGCTGCCAAATTTTAAGAGGCTTCCTTTTTGGTAACGCATCGCTCCTGCGTTTAGCCCCATCCAGATGCTCCCGTCGGAGGTTTCGGTCATTTCGAGGGCGAGTTCTTTGCTAATAAACTGCAAATCAGTAGTTTTTATGTTATAGTTATGGGCCGAAGCTCGAAAAACCCCCTTTTCGGTGCCGAGCCAAAGGCTATCTTTGGTGTCAAATAAAATACACCTCAAAACCATACCATCAGGTGTACGATAACGAGAATTAAGCCCTTTGGGCGTTACCTCAAAAATTTCTCCGCTGTAAGTCGAAACCATCAACTTTTTGTCGCGCGTGCCCGACATATCACTGTAAAATGAGGGACGAACCGCGCCGCTTTTCTTCAAAAAAATAAGGCTATCGTTGACTATTTTTCCCAGTTGACTCGCATTACAAATAGCGTAAACATTGCCCTTCTGGTCACCAATAACGGAGGAAACCGTGTATGGTTCGCGGTTGGCTGCGTGAACTGGGCGGGTATTTTTCCCATCATAGATGGAAAGGCCGAAAGGTGTACCGATGTACATCAGACCTTTGGCGTCAATTTCAAGTGATAAAATATTATTGGCGGGTAGGTTATCCTCTTTTCGGTAAGTTGTAAAATGCAGCCCGTCGAAGCGAGAAAGCCCACCGCCGCGCGTGGAAAGCCAAATGTACCCAAAGCGGTCCTGCTCGATGTCGGAGACCTGCGATTGGCCCAACCCCGAAAAAATATCATAATGACGGAAATAATAAACCTGCGCCACTGATACATGTAGCACCAGCGAAAACAGCAAAGGGGTAACCCATCTGCTAATGATTAAAATTTTGATTGACTTCACATTGCTAGATCTGTTTTAGAGAATATTCTATATGGCTGAAATGATGAATATTCGCGACAGGAAGTAAGTGTACAAATGTAAAACAAATCTTTATATCAGATTAAAAATAGGGTAGTTAATATTTCATCAAAATTCATCAATTTCTGGTTATGAAAACTCCTCGGGGGCATCGTACCTTTGACCTGAAGAATGTAAATTTTAAACGATGAATTCAGTAACGATTATCGGGGGAGGGGTAAGCGGCCTTTTTACGGCGTATTATCTTCAAAAAACGGGCTATGCGGTCACAATCATTGAGCAAGGTACATTTCTGGATGGTTGCTCTTTTGGCAATGCGGGCATGATTGTCCCGAGTCATATTGTACCGTTGGCCCAGCCAGGCATGATTTCTAAAGGATTGCGCTGGATGCTTAAATCCACAAGTCCGTTTTATGTAAAGCCACGCTTGAGCTGGGATTTGATGAAATGGGGGCTGCTGTTTTATAAATATTCCACGGAACAACACGTCCAACGTTCCATTCCTATTTTGCGGGATATAAGTTTGCTTTCCAAAAAACTTTTTCAAGACTTAGCCGCTTCTGGCGATGTAGATTTTGGATGGCACGAGCGCGGATTATTAATGCTGTACAAAAACGCAGATACGGAGCACGAAATGGCCGAAGAAGCGCACTTAGC
>JAIXPV010000093.1 GCA_027486105.1 Runella sp.
AACATTTGAATTAAAAAAAGCACTTTGATTTATGACCTCTTTGGGATAACGATACTTTTCTCTCCAAATAGGTTTTAGTTGCCAAGGTATATTTTTAGCACCAATATATTCATCATATTTACCCTGATAATAGGGGTCTTCAATCGCTTCTTTGTATGAACTCTCAAAACTACTATATGAGCCATATTCGCTGTCAAAACAAAAAGAAAATCCGCCCGAGTTAAGATAGACTCTCTTTGAATGAGTAAAAACCGATTTAAAACCAATACCCTTATAGCCTGTTGCTGAGATTTCTTTTGCCTTAGCACTATCACCTATACTGCATATGGACTCTACATCTCGATTTGAAAATAGGCGACCATTATGAGTAATTAGAATATTCTCGGTTAATGATTCGAAGCAGACGGTTACTGTCTTATTCTCTTGTGGAAAATCATCTGCATTTTGTAATAGTTCATAGACGAATCTTTCTGTTTTTGTATAAAGTTCAATCTGAAAATTTCGAAGTGAGCTTGCTAAATTTTTGGCATCTCTTGGAGAACTTCCATTCCTTTTGAATAAATCTTTAATAAATTTTTCTTTTTCGATTTTACTGTCTATTTTCATCGAAATTTTACCAAACGGTTGTGGACTAACGAATAGAGGATTCCTTAATAACTCTTTTTCATTTAGATTGATTTGAGCAGTAAATTGATAATACTCTCCTGCTCTAAGACTTTCACGAGGGGCAATAAGAGCCGATGCTACTCCATATTTGAGCCCATTTTTTGCATCAAAAGGGTAATAAAGCAAATCCCCATTTAAAGTTCTCAGCTCCGTAAACCATGCCGTTTTTCCATTATCATGCGGAGTGTACTTTCCTATAAAACGAAATTCTTCAATTTGCCAAAAGGTTTTAAGCGTTTTCTCTATTTCTTCTGCCTTGGTTAAAGTTGTCATTGGATATAAAAGGAGGTAATTGATTGGAATATATTTATCGAACGCGGTGAGGTCAACACCACCATCAGTACGGCCAATGCCCTCGCCCAAGCACTGGGCGTTGAGCTTCCTGTGCTTTTCCAGTTTGAATAAATGGATTTCCAACGAAATCTACCCAGTTTTTGGCCCTTATTTATCAAAGGGTAGTTTTAGGAAGCCAACTACACATTTTTATGAATAGTGGGGATTGTTTGATAGTAGGCAATAAGCAGATTTTTTTACTTAAAATTTTGTTGTTAGTTTTGAGTAATACAATCAGATATACTACGATGACTGTGTTTAATAAACCTACCAAACTTAACGAAGTGCAAATGCACTTTTTGCAGTTTCTGTCGCAACGACAGGTTTCGGAGCAAGAACTTGAAGATATTCAGCGGATGATTGCAAAGTACTATTTTGATAAAGCAGCAATTGAGCTGGAAAAAATAGTTATGGAAAAAGGAATTACCGAAGCTGATGTTGAAAACCTTAAAAATCAACACCTTAGAACCCCTTATCAATAATGATGCGTATCGTGCTCGATACCAACTGCCTTTTAATGTCCGTTTCAAAGCAGTTAAGGTATTATTGGTTGTTCGAATCGCTTCAACAAGGGAATTTGGAATTGGTGGTAACTACCGAAATTCTGGATGAATATGAAGAAATAATGGGTAGGTTTTATTCTCCCGCCTATGCCGATTTGATTTTGAATGGCTTACTTAATCTTCCTAATACCATACTGCTAAATCCAATCTATTACCGTTGGGAGCTTATTAAGGTCGATGCCGATGACAATAAGTTTGTTGATGCTTACATTGGCAGCAATGCCGATGTTTTGATTACTTATGATAAGCATTTCAAAGAGTTAGACTCAATTACCTTCCCCAAGGTTTTGCAGATGAATATGGATGAATTCAGTAATTATTGGGAACGGTAATCAGAGATAAATGTGGTACTATTCGCCCAAAGCAAGCCGACATTCTTTAATTTTGCAGCCAACATTCAATCGCTTCCATTTTGCTTTTTAAGAATATACTCGGTCACGACGATACCAAGCGCGCGCTGATTCGCTCCGTACAGAATAACCACGTTGCACACGCCCAGCTTTTTGACGGGCCTGTCGGCGGGGCGGGCATTGCGTTGGCGTGGGCGTTTGCTACGTTTGTCAATTGCGAAGACCGTCAGCCCGACGATGCCTGCGGGCGTTGTGCTTCCTGCTCCAAGATGCGTAAGTTGGTCCATCCCGACGTGTATCATATTTTTCCGTTGCCTCGCACCCCCAAAGAAGGCGAAGATTTATTGGGCGAACTAACGCCCAAATGGCGCGCATTTGTGGAAGAACATCCTTACCGAACGCTCCCCGAATGGTTGGCGTACATCAATGCCACGGGCAATCAGCAGGGAATCATTCCTATCAAAGAATCAAGGAGTATTGTTAATAAGCTGTCGCTCAAGGCGTTTGAAGGGGAGTTTAAAATTATGTTGTTTTGGCAACCTGAGTTGCTCAACGTACAGGCGGCCAATGCCCTGTTGAAGATTCTGGAAGAACCGCCCGAAAAGACGCTGTTTTTGATTGTTTCCAGTCAGTCGGATAAGTTATTAACTACCATCATTTCCCGTACGCAACGAGTAGCCATTCGGGCTTTTACGGATGAGGAAGTGACGCAGTTTTTGACCCAAAAGGGCATTGATGAGCGCCGGGCGCGGCAGATTGCGTATCTCTGTGAAGGAAACCTCGCTGAGGCCATGCGCCTGACCAACGAGACAGAGGACGACCGCCATGCGTGGTTTGCGCACTGGATGCGTAAATGCTACTCGCGTGATTTTGTGTCCTTGGTCAAACTTGCCGATGAATTTGATACGTTGGGCAAAGAAAAACAAAAAGGGATTTTTGATTACACCCTCAACCTCTTCCGAGACCTGTTTTTGTGGCAAAACGGTGTGGAGGAATTGTTACGGTTGCAGGACGAAGAACTGAGTTTTGTGCAAAAATTTGGCAAAGCCGTCAACCCAGGAGCCATTGAGCTATTGATTCAAGAAATCACCGACGGCTACTATCACCTCGAACGAAACGCCCGCGCCAAGGTGCTTTTTTTGGATATTTCATTGACGGCGGCCCGAACGATGCGTGTTTAATTAAACCCCATCAGATGGGTGGGTATAGCTGACTCATCTGATGGGGTTGCAGGCGTATCTCTATTTCATTCCATACGCCACTACCTTCTGCTGGTTGATGCCAAAGTAAAGGGTATTATTTAATGACAAAATGCTTCTTACTTCGCCATTGATGTAAAAACCAGAGATATGCTGAGGAACATAACTAAACGTTCCGTTGCCGTTGTTGTGGAGCAACGTACCAAAATTGGCGTCGTACTGCCCAAGACGGAGACGGGTGCGGAGTTGATTGCCACAAAGAAGCAAATCCTTTTTTCCGTCTTTGTCATAATCCAATGAAATCAGGGCGTGAATGGGTGAGGTCTGGACTTCGATGGGTAATTTTCTGACCGTAAATTTTCCAGCAGCACCTTGCTCAAACCAAGTTGTAGCCAAATGATTGGCTTCCAGGCGCGTGGCGCCTTCTAACTCCGAGGCGGTAAATACATCGTTGAGGGTAGCGTCGGCATAGGTTTTGTAATCAGGGTACCGCTTGCCCATAATGGGTAGTTGCCCAATCAATTCGTCGCGGGTGATATAAGGATAGCTTTTTCCTTGGATATACGTACACAAAATGGGGTCAATGCGGCCGTTTTGGTCAAAATCCTTGAAATATAGCTCGGCGGGCTGCTCAGGAGAAGCTTTCACTTGGCTATTGAGCCCCAAATTTCCGACGATTAAGTCCATTTTGCCGTCGCCGTTGAAATCGTCTACCAGTAGTTTATTCCACCAACCGCTGTAGTTGCGGTCAAAGTATTTATCTGTTTTGTTTTCCAGTTGACCATTATTGTTTTCAAAAACCGTCAGGGGCATCCATTCTCCTATCACAATCAACTCAGATTTTTTATCCCCATTGAGATCCAGCCAAGCGGCGTCGGTCACCATGCCAATTTTCTGAAGCTCAGGAGCCACAGCAGCAGTGGCATCTTTGAAATTGCCTTTGCCGTCATTGAGCAAAATAAAACTAGGAGGAATTTCGGGGTAACTGCCCGGCACCACGCGCCCACCCACAAATAAATCGGTTTTTTGGTCACCGTTTAGATCGGCGGCCCGGACACAACTTGTGCTGACAGGCATGGACGGAAGAGCGGTTGTATTTTTGGTAAAATTCCCTTTTCCGTCATTAAAATAGAGCGCATCTTGCAACAAAGCATCATTGGGCTCAAAATTGGCATAGCCCCCGTGACAAACGTACAAATCGAGGGCTCCATCACCGTTGGCGTCGAAAAATACCGCATCGGAAGCATCGCTTTTGGCGTCGATTTCAAAAGCTGCCTGTGGTTTTTTGAGGAAGCGTGGCGTAGACCCTTTTTGTTGCAAAAACAAGGTCCCTGCTTGTCCATTGCCGCCGCCCACAAATACATCTTCTAAGTCATCTCCATTGACATCTGCTTTGGCTAGTACCGGACCCACGTACGATTGCGGGTTGACCATCAGCATCTGCCTTTTAAAATCATTGTAGGCTAAAGCAGGCTGGG
>JAIXPV010000627.1 GCA_027486105.1 Runella sp.
AAAGTATTGATTTTTTCCAACAACAACAGCCAAACTCAACGCGATAAACTGACCGTTCGCGTCAGCTATGACGATGGCAAAAGCTGGTCGGCAGGTAAAGAAATTTACGGTGCAGCCAAGGCATACTCAGACCCATCGGCGTACTCAGATTTGGTGGTACAGCGCGATAATGCTATTGGAGTGTTGTACGAGAAAAATAATTATACACAAATCGTTTATGCTTCCTTTAGCTATGAGTGGCTGGTAAAATAACGTCGGCGAGGTTTTGAACCTCGCCGACGTTGGCTACTCGTAACCTGTGCGCCATTCTTTGAGTTCTCTGTGGTAAATATTCTTTCATTGTTGTTTAATGAATATGCAAAAGTCAATTCTTCCTTTCTTCCTCTTTATTTGCCTGTTGGGTACTGGCTTTTTGTCTTTTAAGCCCAAAGACAAGCGTCCCAATATCATCATTCTATTTTCGGACGACCACGCCCTACAAGGTATTAGTGCCTACGGCAGCCCATATATCAAAACCCCCAACATCGACCGACTGGCCAAGGAAGGTGCCTTGTACCAAAATATGTTTTGCACCAATTCTCTTTGCGCGCCGAGCCGTGCTACGCTGCTAACGGGTAAATTTAGTCACAAAAATGGCCACAAAGACAACTCAACCCAGTTTGACGCGAGTCAGAATATGTACCCCAAATACCTCCAAGCAGCTGGCTACCAAACGAGTTGGATTGGCAAATGGCATTTACAGTCCACACCGCAGTATTTTGATTATTGGTCGGTGGTACCAGGCCAAGGGGCTTATTACAATCCTGACTTTCATGAAATGGGTGGCAAAACCGTTAGACACGAAGGGTACGCCACCGACGTTATCACCAACAAAGCCCTCAAATGGCTGAGCAGCGACCGCGATGATTCAAAGCCTTTTTGTCTGGTCATTGGCCACAAATGCCCGCACCGTAATTGGTTGCCCGACACAGGCGATTTGCGGGCGTTTGACAACGTCAAATTTCAATTGCCCAAAACATTTTACGACACTTACGAAGGCCGCCTCGCCGCCAAACGTCAAGATATGACCGTGACCAAAACCATGCGCTTGAAAGAAGATTTGAAAGTGGGCGCTGAAAACGAGGACTGTGTCAAGCGTATGAATCCCGCCCAGCGCAAAGCGTGGTTGGCGTATTATGACCAAGTGACGGCCGACTTTAAGAAACAAAACTTAACGGGCCGCGCCCTCGACGAATGGAAATACCAGCGTTATATGCAGGATTATTTGGGCACACTCCGCTCACTTGACCGCAACGTGGGCCGGGTGTTGGATTATCTGGACAAAACGGGTTTGGCCGAAAATACCATCGTGATTTATTCTTCTGACCAAGGCTTTTATTTAGGCGAACACGGTTGGTTTGACAAGCGTTTTATGTACGAAGAATCCCACCACATGCCGATGCTCATACGCTACCCAAAGCGCATCAAACCCGGAACCATCGACCGCGCTATTCATAACAATACTGATTTTGCGCCCACGATTTTGCAGGAAGCAGGCATCCAAGTTCCCAAAGACATGCAAGGGCAGTCTTTTTTCAGCAAAACGCCCCGAAAATCAACGTATTACCACTATTACGAGTATCCCGCAGAGCACAGCGTACAAGCGCACTTCGGTATCCGAACCGACCGCTATAAGCTGATTCGTTTCTACAAAGACGGTGACTATTGGGAACTCTACGACCTTAAAACAGACCCCGACGAGCTTAAAAATCAATATGATAATCCAGCCTACAAAGCCATTCAAAAGCAGTTATTGACAGATTTAAAAAGGGTTATTGGGCAATATGAAGATACAGAAGCGGCAGAGATTTTGCGGAAGGGAGGAGTTTAATTTCAGAATCACGCAAAACCTCTGCGCCTAGGTGCCTTTGCGTGATTCTGACTTTTTACGTCTCTTCATTGACCCACATCTATGTCAATGTCATTATAGATTTCGCCCCATTAAGATTTGAGTTTCACTTCAAATTTAGCAGAAAACTGCCAACGAAGTCAATGCCTTCCGACTACATCCCTGCCCTAAAATACCATTTTCTGACGCCAATTTACGATTGGTTTATCAGGCTTACCATGCCCGAGTTAAAGGTAAAAAAGCGGTTGATTGAGCAGGCGGATATGAAGAAAGGGCAAGCTATTTTAGACTTTGGCTGTGGAACCGCCACCCTGACGCTTTTGGTGGAAGAGTTACATCCTGACTGTCTAATTATTGGATTAGATACTGATTATCAAATACTTACCATTGCTAAAGAAAAAGCAAAACTGAAAAATTCATCCATTCAATTAGAAGAATTTGACGGCAAAACGCTCCCTTTTGCTGATGCTTCCTTTGATAAAGTGCTGTCTTCCTGGGTGTTTCATCATTTGACCACCGAGCAAAAAAATCGTGCTTTTCGTGAGATTCGCCGCGTACTAAAGCCAAACGGTGAACTTCACATTGCGGATTGGGGCAGGCCCGAAAACGGTTTGATGCGATTTCTGTTTTTTGTGGTACAACTAATTGACAATTTCTACACGACCAACGATAATGTAAAAGGCAAAATCCCCCAATTACTGACCATTGAGGGATTTGAAAACGTAGAAATAAAAGGAAATCAGTCCACGCTGTTTGGGACTTTATCTTATTTGAAAGCCATTAAACGCTGAACCTAAGCAGTTCCCATACGTCGATACGCCTCAAAAACCTCCCCATTCAGCACTGGGTCCGTAAAAATCTCCAGCAATTTTGGTTGTCCGTTTGGAGCAATGAATTCATTCCAAACCTTCAGAAAATCTTCGCCTTCTTTTAATGAACAATAACCCAATCCAGCATCTTCGGCGGTGCGTTGGGCGGTGGTAGAGTGTCGTGTTTCGAAATACTCTTCCAATTCAGGCTGGGCCGATGGTCCGTCGATGAGCCGGAAGATATTCCCCCCAGCGTTGTTGAACAACACCACGCGTAGATTTTGGGGAATGTGCGGGTGCCAAAGCGCATTGCGGTCGTAGAAAAAAGCTACGTCGCCTGTGATGATAAAAACGGGTTTGTCGGTCACCAATGCTGCCCCCAACGCCGTACTTGTACAGCCGTCAATGCCGCTCGTACCACGATTGGCAAACACCTCAGCTGAGCGCGAAAGTCCGACTAGATTGGCGTAACGCACGGGCATACTGTTGGCAAGGTGCA
>JAIXPV010000708.1 GCA_027486105.1 Runella sp.
AGCGAATTTGTGCAGTCTTTAAATCTGGAAAAAGCGGGGCATTTTGGGTGGTTTGTGCACCTATATATTTACTATACAGGCGTAATGCCTCCGCACAAGTTTCAAAAAGTTTAATGACTTTTTTTGTGTGTTTTCCTTTTCCCAATACCCACAACTGACCCCGCTCCAAATCAACATCGCCCACTTGCAACCTACATACCTCTACCGTGCGGAGGCCTTCGATACCCAGCAACGCAACAATGGCACGGTCGGTGGGGTTTTCGATGGAAGCTAGCAAGTCGACCCGCTCGGTGTCGCTCAAACTATCTTTATAAAAACCACGTTCAATTCTTAGTCCACGGATACCTGAAATTTCGTGCAAATCTTCCAATTGTTCCGCCGACAGTCCCAAGCGAGAGCGGTTTTTGATGACCCACACCGTCAACTGTTTGATCACCGATAAATAAAAATTGATGGTAAAAGCGGATAAGTTTTTTGTACGCAAAAAGTTTACGTATTGTCCAATGGTCCGACTAGAAAAAGAGGCAGACCGACCCGCCTTCGTTTCTGTTTCGATGTATTCAAAAAAAGCGTTGAGGGCTTTGGTATAGTTTTCCCGACTTTGGTCGCCGCGCAAATGGCTAGCATCGTTGAGATAACCCAAGATTAGTTCGTTGGCGGCGGGCGAAATTTTGCGTGTGGTGGGGGGATCTAACACAACTTGTGGCTGCCCTTGTTCTACATAAAACTTCAAAAGCTTACGTACTGGCGAAACGAGATTTCCTTTTTTTCCAGCAATGTAGAAATTTAGACTGACGGCATCCACGCCAAAGTTATTGTTTAGGCAATATTCCACATACGCCCGGGCAATGCGCGGGTAATTGTTGGGCTTTTTTAAAGAAGCTTCAAAATAATTAATTAATTGACTAACGGTTAACACCGCCGAACCCATTGAGAGTGTCACTTCTACCCTGCGCGAAATTTGTTGAATTTTCATCAGACTGATTTAATTATTTTAAAGGTAACCAAATTTTCAACGTTGTACAAATGATGTTTTGTATTAATTGTTGAAAATTACAACATGGTTTATTAAATAACCGTACAATATTATTCACGCAAAGCCGCAGAATTGCAAAGATTTTAAATGAATGATTATCAAAACTTTAGTGTCTTTGCCACCTTGCGTGAAATTTAAGACAAATAGGGAGTATCACTTATTTGTTCGTTTTGATAAAATTGGTGTACACACACGCAGACAGATGGAGGTTCAAAATCAAATTCAACGATTTTCAGCAAATCACCGGCAGCTGCTCTACTTTCCTAGCCATAAGGGATAATGTACGCCGTGAAAAAAATATTTTTGAATTATTGAAAGAAAATTTCCCCAACGGACAAACCCGTGCGATTATCGGGGGGAGCCATTCATACTCTGCAAGTTACGCATTGTGCAGATAGTCAACAGCTTACGTTCAACTTTTAACGAAAACGTTTGCGTAACCCATGCCCGCACTCCCTTTTAACCTTTAACCGAAAATGCCAGTAAGTAGAGAAAAACAAGCCCCTTCTTTAAAAATTAAAGAGCTGCTCAAAAGGCATAACTAAGACTTATTCTCCCGAAAAGGACACTTTACAAGCATTGATAAAATAACCCAAAAAACCATCAACCGTGCGCAGGCACATAATACTCCCCTTTCATGACCAACCGTAGATCATTCCTTAAAAATGCCATGGGGACCATCGCATTGGCGAGCCCCGCAGCGGCTTCCTTTGGTGCATCTCAAACCAACGCTCAGGCCAACGAAGACTTGTTTAAGTTGGGAATTGCTGGCTACAGTTTCGTGCATTTCAAGCTAGACCAAGCCCTCGAAATGATGAAAAAAGTGGACGTTCACTACCTGTGTATCAAAGATTTCCATTTACCTTTTAATAGTACAGCAGAGCAAATCGCTACGTTTCACGAAACCCTAAAAAAATCTGGGGTGACAGGTTATGCAGTAGGTCCAATTTATATGAAAACAACGCAAGAAATCGACAATGGCTTCGATTATGCACGGCGTGTGGGGGTAAAACTCATCGTTGGGGTTCCTAATGAAGACCTTTTGCCCTACATTGACAAAAAAGTGAAAGAGTATGATATGCGTTACGCCATTCACATTCACGGCCCAGACATCAAACTTTGGCCCAATGCCTCCTCGGTGATTGATGCCGTTAAAAATCTTGACCCGCGCATCGGTCTTTGTTTTGACATGGGCCACGACATGCGTTTTGGCGATGATCCCATTGCAGATTTAGAAAAATACAACAAACGGATTTTTGATATTCACCTTAAAAACGTAACTGCCGCTTCAAAAGATGGAAAAACCTGCGAATTAGGCCGTGGGGTGATTGATGTTCCTGCGTTTGTGGCCATGCTTCGTAAGGTAAAATACGACGGCTGTTGCAGCCTTGAATACGAAAAAGACATGAAAGACCCGTTGGCTGGCATTGCCGAGTCGGTAGGGTACTTCAAAGGCGTTTGTGAAGCCTCCAAAAAAGGCAAACGTAAAGTGTAGACGTAATTACCCGATTTAGTTAAGCTATTTTACTAACAACCAAGTATTTAACCTAATTTAAAATGGAAAATTCGAGAAGAGAATTTATAAAAAAAGCCGCATTGAGCACCGCTGGCTTAACCTTTGGCGGGCTAGTAAACGGCATGTCGGCTAAAAGCTACGCCAAAATCATCGGGGCCAACGACCGCATCAACCTTGCCATTTTGGGCTTGGGACGGCGCTTAGGAGCTTATTATGAGCCTATTGGCCTCAAAAGCAGCAACGTAGAGTTGATTTATTTGTGCGATGTTATGAAAAAACAGCGCGAATCAGCGGCCCAAAAGTTTTCAAAGCACATTACTTATGCGCCAAAATTAGAAAATGATTTTCGCAAGGTATATGCCGACAAACAAGTAGACGCCATCATAAATGCAACTCCAGACCACTGGCACGCACCCGGTACCTGGATGGCCGTGCAGGCTGGGAAGCACGTTTATGTTGAAAAACCTTGTAGTCATAATCCTCGTGAAGGTGAAATTTTGGCAGAATGTCAGAAAAAATACGGTAAAGTGATTCAAATGGGCAATCAGCAACGTTCGTCGTTGGAGTCGATTGACATTATCAACCAAATCCATAACGGTGCCATCGGCACGGCCTACAAAGCCGTAGCTTTCTACGCGGCTTCACGTGGGGAGGTTCCAGTTCCTAAAAAAGCCCCTGTTCCAGATGGCTTGGACTGGGAATTGTTTCAGGGCCCCGCTCCCCGTAGAGAATACACACACGATACTTGGGATTATAACTGGCACTGGTACGGCTGGGATTACGGCACTGCCGAAAGCGGCAACAACGCCACCCACGAGTTGGACGTGGCGCGTTGGGCTTTGCAGGTAGAATTCCCCGAATTTGTGATGGTTGAGGCCGCCAAACGCTCCTTCTTGGACGATGGTTGGACCATGTACGATACTATGGATGCCATGTTCCGTTTTCCAGGAAATAAAATAATCAAATGGGATGGTAAAAGCCGTAATGGCCACAAAACCTATGGCAGCGACCGGGGAACGGTTATTTATGGCAGTAACGGAAGCGTATACGTAGACCGCGACGGTTATAAATTGTTTAGTCGCGACGGCAAAGTAATCAAAGACAGCAAGTCGACTGGCTCGGAAGCAGGCACTGCCTTGGGCGGTGGTGGCGACATGACCACGCGCCACGTGGTCAATTTCTTTGACGCCGTACGGGGCAAGGCAAAACAAGCCTCACCCATTGACGAGGGGGCCAAAAGTACCTTACTTTGCCACTTAGCCAACATTGCTTATCGTACCAATAAATCTTTTGAAGTTGACCCTCAAAACGGCCATATCCGCGACCGCGACGCCATGAAACTGTGGGGACGTGAATACGAAAAAGGCTGGGAACCAAAGATTTAAGGTAGTCATAACCCATTAACAAACGTGTCAAATCAAAGTGTAATTTCTTTGGTTAGACGCGTTTGTTGTTTAAGAGTGAAGTGGGGGATGGTCGGGTTTTTATATTTGTATTTTGCCGTTATTCAGGCTCAAGCGTCAAAAGCTATTGTTTTTTAAACATTTGCTTATCAAATAGTTACACAACAAACTGTTTTGCTCAATACGTTACGCTAAAATAGGTTTTCATTATTTTTCGATAGCCAATCGGTTGCGTAATGGCTTCCCAAAACCTTCCGCCGTGATTTCAAAAACATCGCCTTCTTGGGTTTCGATGGCATCCGCAAAGCTTAAGACCGACGTACCGAAAAAGTGAACATGCACATCTCCAGGCTG
>JAIXPV010000143.1 GCA_027486105.1 Runella sp.
AGGAAAATTTGATAATATTTACCTCATCGGTCCAGCCATCAAAGTGTTTGATGGCGTGTTCAAAGTAGACGATTTATAGACCTTATCCCTTCTTCTGGGGCAATATTACACGACCAAAAGAAGGGATTTTTTCCACACCATCCGTAGAAAGTAGATTGTACAAATCACAACGCCCACTTGCAAGATATAGTCCAGAATATACATAGGCTGGGCAAAAATAGCGGCAGGAGAAGAATAATAAGGACTTTTGAGCCGCCACCACAAAGAAGGGTGAACGACCGACATTACATTGAACACCAGAAACATCCTCATTTCTTTCCGATTCTTAAAATCAACCCAGACAAACGTAAGCGGCAATAGAAATATGAATATGTAGCTGCTGTAAGCACTTTGCTGCACGACCATCATGGTGCCGTACACCACCACAAAAACTGCCGAAAAAGCCCGAACAAAATCCACTTTTTGCAGGCGATACGCCAGCCCAATCCCCACACCCACCGTAGTCAGTAAGCCTAACCAATTCCACCCTTTGGTGCCTGCATTGAGCATCCCAAAAGTAAGCGGATTAAGGACCGAAAGCCAATTGGGTGCGCGAAGAGTAGCGGCTTCGTGCAGTGGCTGCTCCAACCACCGAAATTCAGTAAAATAATACAACGCCCCTAAGCATACCCCCCCCGCCAACACAGCCGCTCCAGTCCATTTGGCGAGCTTAGGAACCAAGAACAACAAGGCTGGTCCAACCAATATAAAAACGGCTTTGGTAAACATAAAACCAACCACCAACCCTACCCCAAACAATTCGACACGCTTTGTACGTTGCCACACCAAGTAAGCACTTATTAATAAAAACCACATCCACTCATCTTCTTGCCCACCCAACACACAGAACACCAATGACCCCGGCAATAGTAAGTAGATCAGGCTTTTAAAAATTCGTTCGCTACTTGGCAACAGCGCCTGATAATACCGATTGGTAGCCCACAATGCGCCACCTTCGATAAGAATCATGATTAAAATAATCGCTTTTTTATCCATCCATGCCCCTAAAGCTAAAGCGTTTACGTACGGAAAGAAGGGGGAATACATGCAATAAAAATCACGGTAAACCAGCTTAAGTTGTACCGCTTCCCTGGCCTGATTATAAAACCCGTCGAGGTCTGAAAAAGGCGTAAAACCAATGATAACGAAGATAACAATAAAGGGCACAAGCCGAGTAGCCACCCAAACGCCCCCGAGCAATAACCGCTCATTTTGACGCGCAATCCACTGTTCTATGGCCGTCTGATAGGCAAGTAAAATACTCACCCAACTTATACATATCAGCGATACAATGGTTTTTGCGACAACAACGAGCATTAACTAAATATTTGATTTACAGTTCAAAATTGATGTTTAGGTAAAAAGACTCACATCGCCCTACTCAAGCGAAGCGCGCCTTTTGATATACTTTCAAAAAATACCACCCATAACAAGCCACATTGAGGAGCTGTAACGTATATTCCAACAGAAATAAAGGCTCACCTAGCACCTTAATATCGTCGTAGGTGGGGCTATTCAAATGCGTAAAAAGAAAAGGCTGCACTACAAGCAACGCATTAAAAAGCAGTAAAATGACCACATCTCGGCTCTTTTTCCAATCCACAAGCTCCATCACCAAAGGCAGCATATACGTAAATACGTAATAACCAGGAGAACTAAGTTGGAAAATAGTCATGGCAATATACGTTGCTAAAAATGCCAAAGGCAAAGTTAAAGTCAGTGACTTATGTCGGGCAAAATACAACATCCAAACTGCCGAGGAAAGCGTAATCACCATGCCAATCCAACTAAAAGTGGGCAGGTCAGGTGCGTGCCCTAACAGCGCAGTGATGAGAGGTCTCATTACTGTAAAAAGGTTGGGTGTCAACAAGTTGGTGGTCATTTGCAGAGGCATCAAAAAATCCATCTCCATTAACAAATACAGAATAACCAACGACGGAACACCCACCAGAATCATCCCTAGTAGGAAAGACCAGCGTTTTTTTAGCAAAAACCACAACGGGAATAACCAAAAACCTGTAGTAACTTTAATAACAATCAATCCAGCCGAAAAGCGAAATCCAAGCCCTAATCCGTCATCTTTGGTCTTTAAAAAGTAATACAACATCCAAACCGCAATCCCCCACAACCAAATATCTTCCTGTCCACCCAACAAAACCATCACTGCTGGTGCAGAGAGCATCATGTATAGCATTATTAACTTAAATGCATTGATTTTCAAAGATATATAAGTACGATAAGTTCCCCAAATAATGGCAGCTTCGATAATCACCATCAACAATACAATGGCTTTTGGGGTGTACCAAAGCAAAATAGGCAGGGTGATAATGTACGAAAAAAGCGGGGCATGGTAAGAAGCAAAATCTCGATAAACCAAGCCTCCTTGGTAAGCTACGGTGGCTTTGCCCCAGAAAAAAGGCACATCACCGCGCGGCGAATAATTCATTACTACATATACCAAAATAAAGGGCAACAATCTAAACAAAATAAGTCCAAGACCGAGAAGGCGGCTTTCCTGCCGCTTTTCGTGAATTTGTTGCCAAAAAGAATCCGAACGAACCCCTAACCAAATAGCAACCGACGAAAACGCAATTAATAACAGCTTTATATAAAATACCGTAAGTGTTGACATATAACCTTTATTTCTCGCCCACAATCAAAAATTGTTTTCCTAAAACCCACCAAGTGAAGGGCAACGAGAGGTAGAGTTTTACGAGCAATGGATGGACGGGCAACCCTCCCCTAAACGACAAAGGTAAAAATCGGGCGTGTGATTCACTGATTTTAAATCCTGCTCCGTACAAATGTTCCTCCACGCCCAATTCAGAAAGAACTACCGTATGATCAGCAAAATCAAAATATTGCTTATAACAATACTTAAAATTTGGCCCGATGATGCCAATTTTACCACCTGGCTTGAGGGATTTATACATTCTTTCCAGAAAAAACGCCACTTCTTCCTGCGTATGAAGGTGTTCTAGAAAGTTTGAAATAAATACCGCATCAAAATAATTTTCGGGCAAATCTACTTTCAGAATATCACCAATGATGAGGTTCACCTCTGGAGAGGCATAGTTTTTAATGGCATCTACGATGTCGACCGTCCATTTTTCAGGAGAAGGAACTGCATTGATAAACTCACACATTCCACCCGCCGAGTCCAAGATACGTTGTGGCTTTCCAAGTTTATGATAAAAATAATCAGCGATAATGGTCCATATCACTTTTTTCTTTTCGTGAGCTACTTGCTTGAAGCGGTACTCGTAGATTCTCTCGTAATTCATTCGGGTTTAAAAAGAGTTTAGTGTAGTTAGTAACGCAAAGAAACGACCCTTTTGAAGAATATACAAATAATGAGTAACCGTCATGATTACTCAGTTACTACTTCCTGTAAAACTTCGAGCAGTTGTTTGATTTGAAGATTTTCGCCCTTCAACGTAAAATCAGCCTGCGAATAAAACGGCAAACGGTCATGGTACTTTTGTTGAAGATTCTGTAAAAGTTGCGTATCCTGTTTACGGTACGTGGGGCGGTCATTGGATGAATGTCGTTGAATTCGCGCCACAATCTCCTCGGGCGACACATCCAAAAAAACGCTGATTCCGTTTTCTTTGATGTAGGCCATATTGTCATAAAAATAAGGAATTCCTCCGCCCGTTGCCACAATCAATTTGGAATCGGGGCGAATGGCCCGCAGAATTCGGGCTTCGGCGGCGCGGAAGTAGGGTTCTCCTTTTTGGGCAAAAATATCATTGATGCTCATACCTTCTTCTTTGACAATAAGCATATCTGTATCCACAAAACGATACCGAATATGACGAGCCAATTGTTTGCCAAGCGTCGTTTTTCCCGATGAAGGAAGGCCTACTAAAAATATGTTTTTCATAGAAGCGAGGAGTGAGGAGTGAGGAGTCAG
>JAIXPV010000279.1 GCA_027486105.1 Runella sp.
AAACCCCCCCCCCTTTTGAAAAATTGAACTTTAGAAAATGGATTGTTTAAAATTGTTTTGTTTCTTTGAGGTGGGAAAACGGCAAAACAAAAGCCAAAACACGGAGAGAACGAAGAAGCGACACCCGGAGCGACACCCAACATACGAAAAACCCCTTATTTGGGCGAATTACGCTAGTTAGCCCTTTTATTTTAAAAAGGGATGACTTATCACCAATAAATTTCAAAAAATCGTATGAATCTTACATTAAAACGTATTCAGCACGTAGGTATTCCAGTTACTGATTTGACCCGTTCCGTTGCTTTTTATGAGCAATTGGGCTTTGAGAATGTAATGTCGTCGTCATTTGAGTTCAACGGAGGTCAAGGTAGAGTTGCTATGATGCAAAGCGGGGAAATTATCATCGAAATCTATCAAATGCCCGAAAAAGAACTGTCCGAAATTAAAAATAGAAAAGACGGACACGTAGATCATGTAGCCTTCGATGTAGAAAATATCGACGAAGCGTTTGAGCAACTTAAATCGGCTGGGTTTGCTATTTTGGAAGAATCACCTGTGTTTTTGCCTTTTTGGAAAAATGGCTGTAAATATTTCAATATCAAGGGGCCCGATGGCGAGCGTTTGGAGTATAATCAGATACTATAAACGATATTGAAAATTTAGGTTTTACATAAGGAATTTTTGAGATGATGGCCAATGGGCGTCGTTGAAAATCAAGATTCAGCAATGGTGTAATCCACCAAAACTGATAGGTTAAAGTGAACTCAAATGGCAGCGGCAATAAGCGGCTGCCATTTTTTTGGCTAAAAAGGGAACTGATGTTATTTTTTATCAATGCATACAACCGTTTTGAGTAAGTAAAAAAAGGAAGTATTTCAGTTTTAAGGATAATCTGAAATAACCATGCAAAGAAAACTTACCTCGGTATTGATAGTGGCGGGTAGCCTATATGCTTCATTTGCGCAGGCCCAAACGCCAAGCAGTTGGGAAACTGTTCAGTCGGCCACTAGCTGCACCGCGCGGCACGAAAATGCCTTCACCAAAGTGGGGGATAAACTATACCTGATTGGCGGGCGAGGAACGCGCCCCGTAGACGAGTACGACCCCGCCACCAACACGTGGAAGCAATTGGCCACGCCACCCATCGAAATGAATCATTTTCAGGCCATTGAATACAAAAATGAAGCCTACGTAATGGGCGCATTCATGGGAGCGTATCCGCACGAAAAACCCATTTCGAACATCTATATTTTCAACCCCGCCAAAAATGAATGGCGCGTGGGCCCTGCCATTCCTCCAGACCGCTTGCGGGGTGCGGCGGGCTCGGTGGTGTATAAAAATAAACTCTATCTCGTATGCGGAATTCAGGATGGGCATTACGACGGGCACGTGGGTTGGTTGGATGAATACGACCCCAAAACCAATACGTGGCATAAACTCCCCGATGCTCCCCACGTGCGCGACCACGTGTCGGTTGCCATCATTGATGACAAACTGTACGTAGCTGGCGGGCGACGCTCCACGGCGCGCATCAATCAGGTGCTGAACCTGACCGAACCAGCCGTGGATGTGTTTGATTTTAAGACCAATACGTGGACTACACTACCCGAAAGCCTGAATTTGCCTACGCAACGAGCGGGTAATACCACTGTACCTTTTGGGTATAAATTGCTCATTATGGGCGGCGAAAGCGCCGCGCAAGTGGAAGCCCACGCCGAAGTCGAGGCTTTTGATACCAAACAAATGAAGTGGGAAAAACTGCCCAACCTCAACAAAGGTCGCCACGGAACAGGGGCCACGGTCTATAAAAAGAAAGTGTACGTGGCGGCAGGCTCAGGCAACCGAGGCGGCGGCCCCGAACTTACCACAATGGAAGTATTAAAATAGCCTTTCCTTTAGTCTATTTACTTTTTCAGTTTGTCATTCTTCGGTTTAACATTTTTCGGTTCACAAATGATTATCGATTCTCACCAACATTTTTGGATTTTTGACGCAGTACGCGATGCGTGGATTAATGACGAAATGAAGCGTATTCAGCGCAATTTTTTACCTGAAGATTTATGGCCTGTTTTGCAAGCCAACGGCGTTGACGGTTGCGTAGCCGTGCAGGCTGACCAATCAGAAGCAGAAACGCTATTTTTGCTAGCTTTGGCCGAAAAATATTCCAACTTTGTCAAAGGCGTAGTGGGTTGGGTGGACTTGCGGGCGTCCAATCTCTACGAAAAGCTCGAATACTATTCACAATACGAATTACTCAAAGGGTTTCGGCACGTGGCACAGGCTGAGCCCGAGGATTTTTTGGCCCGCTCCGAAGTCATAAAAGGTATTCGACAATTAACGGCTTTTGATTTTACGTACGATATTCTGATTTATCCTACCCAACTCAAAGCCGCGCTGCACTTGGTGCGGGAGCTGCCCGAGGTGGATTTTGTAGTTGACCATATAGCCAAGCCCTACATCAAAGTCGGTAAACTAAACACATGGTCCAATTACATGCGGCAATTGGCAGCCCAACCGCAGGTTCAGTGTAAAGTATCGGGAATGGTGACCGAAGCCGACTGGAAAAACTGGACGAAAAAAGATTTTTATCCCTATCTCGACGTTGTATTTGAAGCTTTCGGGCCCGATCGACTGATGTTTGGCTCGGATTGGCCGGTGTGCCTTGTAGCGGCAGAATATGAGCAAGTAATCGGGTTGGTTCGTGACTACATGCTAAACGTCGGTTTCTCGACCAGCGACCAAGCCAAAGTTTTTGGTGAAAATGCCACGCGTTTTTATCGGTTGGATGAGTAAATTGAAAATAAAACATAATCCTGCCTGAATAAGTAGAGATTCGGGCAGAGTTATCTGTTATTTAGGCTTGTGAATCAGGTCTTAGATGCGCTAGTACCGCTCTAATTGTCGTAAAATCACGAAAATTTGGGTGCTCTACTCG
>JAIXPV010000216.1 GCA_027486105.1 Runella sp.
AAAACGTATTCACCAAAACGAAGATGCGGTAAACGACGCCATTCAGGATCTGTTTGTGGATATATGGCGCAGTCGCCGTTCGTTGGGTCAGGCACAATCGGTCAGATTTTATCTGATTCGTTCGCTTCGTCGAAAAATTCACCGCTCGCTCAAACCCGATTCGTTGCATGGGGAAGAGTGGGAGAACGTGCAGGAAGCCGTTTTACCGACGGAAGAGTCGCCCGAGTCGTTGTTTACCTATGCAGAAGACACGTTGATTCAGTCTGAAAAATTGACTGCCTGGCTGAGTCAACTCCCTCCTCGTCAAAATGAGGCACTTCTGTTTCGATATTATCATAATTTTGAGTATTCCGAAATTGCCGACATCCTTCACATCAAAGAACAAACTGCTCGTAACCTTGTTCAGAAGGCTCTTCAATTGCTACGAAAGATGGCTATTTTATTGATTGCAACAGTTTTACAAATTATTTTCTGATTTTTTTTCGATTTGGGAGGTTGAATACCCGCCCAATCGTCTCTTTCTATGTGGAAGGGGAATAGTACAATTATTTCCATAACAGTTAACATGAAATATTCGCACTTCACCACTGGCGATTTTATTGAGGATGTCGACTTCCGGCGATGGGTACAAAATCCAACGCCTGAATCGGAGGCTTTTTGGGAAGATTTTCTGCGCCGGCATCCCGAAAAAAAAACGGACATAACTGTTGCCCGAAATTTTTTGTCGGCCATCAGGCACCAGGTGGAAAGCGATTTTTCAACTAAAGCCGCAGAAGACAGTGTTTTTAAGCAGATACAGCGGCAAATCGGTGATGAACAAAAGGGAGAAATCCGTCGATTGCCCGTGTGGGTTCGGTGGGCGGCCGCGGCCTCGGTGGTATTGATCATGAGTTGGTGGTTTGTCAATCGTCAAGCGGCTCCTTTAGAGATGACTTACGAAGTGAACAGGGAGCAGTCCCAATCACCCTTAATGGAAAAAGTGAACGATACGGCCAAGCCTATTCTTGTTACACTTGCCGACGGGAGTTCCATTTTTCTAAGTCCCAAAAGCAGGATCAGTTACGCCAAAACTTTCAATGAAGGCAACAAACGAGAAGTGTATTTGAGCGGCGAAGCATTTTTCGAAGTCGCTAAAAACCCGAATAAGCCCTTTTATGTCTACGCCAATGAGTTGGTTACCAAGGTATTGGGAACAAGTTTTAATGTGAAAGCTTTTCCTGAAGACAAAAACGTTGAAGTGAAAGTGCGCACTGGACGCGTGGCGGTTGCTGTAGCGGAGAAAATCAGTTATCGGAAAAACTTCAGCAATAGAGAACGAGAGGGTATCGTGTTGTTGCCCAACCAACAGGCGGTATTAACGCGCCACGAAATCCGGTTGGTGAAGTCATTGGTTAAAGATCCCACCTTATTGAGTGCTTCTGCCCCCACGCCTTTGCGGTATTCTTTTGTGTTTGAAGCGGCCCGAGCCTCCGATGTTTTCAACCTGATTGAGCAGGCCTATGGCATAGACATTGTTTTTGATGAAGAAATTTTTTCTAAGTGCCAGTTTACGGCTGATCTGACCGACGAGTCGCTCTACGAAAAGCTGAATATTATCTGTAAAAGTATTGAAGCTGACTATCAGATCTTAGACGCACAGATCATCATTTCAGGCAAAGGCTGTGCCGAGTAACCTATTATTCACCAAACCCAAAGCTGAATGAAGTAAAACATTACCTAGTCATCCGTTAAAAAAAGAGAAGTCGGCAATGCACCACCATCACCGACTTCATAAACCCCCATCGCGCGAACGACATCTGTGCAGTACAGATGCGGGGGTGTTTTGTCAAAATTTTGCCTTAACAAAAACATTCAAAACTATGAAAAAAAGTAACACTGCCCGTTATTGGGCGGTTAAAATCATGCAATGGTCCTTTTTACATCTATGTATCGCCCTGATTTTTGCCCATCTTTCGTTTGCGGATGATGCGGCGGCGCAGGAAGTGCTGGAGCGTCGTATTTCGATACAGGCTACCAATCAGAACTTCAACTCCGTCATTTCCGAGATTGAAAAAATAGCCGAAGTAAAGTTTTCCTACAGTCCAAATCTGATAAGGGCATCTCGCAAAATCACGGTGGCCGCTTCCAACGAAAAACTTTCGACTGTTCTGGAAAAACTGTTGGCTCCCCAAAAACTAACCTACGAAATTGTCGGAAGACAGATTATTCTCAAACGGGAGCCAACAGAGAAAATTCAGACAGGACAACTTGACCTCCCAAACGCATTTTTCCCGCCACTCGACCAAACCGTCACGGGGGCCGTCACCGATGAAAGCGGTGCTGGACTGCCCGGTGTAAGCATATTGGTCAAAGGCACCCAACGCGGTACCACGACCGATGCTGGTGGTAAATACAAAATAGAGGTATCCGACGGAAGTGCCCTCCTAGTGTTTTCATTTGTGGGATATTTATCGCAAGAGATAGCGGTGGGGAACCAAAGTCAGATCAATGTAAGTCTCAAAGTAGATACCAAAACCTTGGATGAGGTGGTGGTAACGGCATTTGGAATTAAACGGGAACAAAAAGCGCTTGGCTATGCCTCTCAGAAAGTAAGCGGCGAACAGCTAGCTGCCGTAGGGAATACTAACATTCAGAATTCATTACAAGGTAAAGCCGCTGGAGTGCAGGTTCGATTGAGCAGCGGTATGCCGGGCCGCCCCGCCCAGATTAATATCCGAGGCTCACGTTCTATCACGGGTTCCAACGAGCCACTTTATGTTATTGACGGTTTGCCCGTAGCGGCTGGGAGTCGTTCCATTGACTTTAACCCTTCGGATGT
>JAIXPV010000071.1 GCA_027486105.1 Runella sp.
CCCGTAAAATCAAACGTAAGAATGTCGATATCGCCATCATCGTCTACGTCGGTAATAGCTGGTAAATCAGTGGATGGAACGTACAGATTTATATTTCCAGAAAAACCTTGCGTCAGAAGAGGGTCGGCCACTAGCGACCAAGAAAAACCATCAGCGGCAGGAATGTTGCGAAATACACGAATGCCTGCTATGGTACTTGTAAACAAATCTTTGCGGCCATCGCGGTCATAATCGACCAGCAGCATCCAATATAGCATATTGGACGGGAATTTTGCTTCATACTGCGGGGCGTGTTGCCAAGTGATGCTGTTGGCTTGGCGAACGGCCAAAAAAGCAGATACCTGCTGGTTGCCACGGTCAAAGATGACCAAATCTTCTGTACCGTCGTCGTTGAGGTGCATTTTTGAGAATTGGGCGCTGTTGAGGCCGCCTGCCCACGGATTGACGATAGGGGAGTTGTTTTTGAGAACTTTAGCGGAATTGTCCCAACGAAATGAAAACGTTTGGCTAAACGATTTAAAACCAATCAGCACGCAAATGAAGCAAAGGTAGTGCCGCACAAACCCGCGCAGAAAACCACGTAAAATCGTCTCAGAATGTATAATCTGCCTCATTCGCATTCAATTTTTTCTATAATAAACCGTTCTAAACAAAAAACGTTTTTATGTTCCAAAAAGTGTTCGTTCTGTGGGCCAAAACTAGGCTTGTTTGCGTATTTTTTCTCCTTTCATTTTCTGCTGTTGCGCAACAAAAATACCATAACCTGGTCTTGGAAGGCGGAGGTATTCGCGGAATCGCCTACTGCGGAGCGATTCAGGAATTAGAACAACGCGGAATTTTGAAAGACATTCGCCGCGTGGGTGGCACATCGGCGGGCGCGATTCAAGCTTCGTTGCTGGCGGTGGGCTATTCGGCGGCCGAGTTAACTGAGTTGGTTTCGGAAATGAAAATTCAATCCTTTAACGATGGGCAATATATTTTTGTGGGTGGCACACAGCGCTTGATTGAGCGTTTTGGCTGGTACAAAGGAGATACCTTTCGTAAGTGGATGGCCGAGAAAATAGAACAAAAAACGGGCGTTTATAATTTAACTTTTGGCCAACTGCACAAGCTCACCCAAAGAGATAGTTGCTACAAAGACTTGTATGTGACGGTAACGAATCTGACTAAACAAAAGTCGATGGTGCTTTCGTACGAGAAGTTTCCAGACTTGTCCATTGCCGATGCCGTGCGGGCCTCGATGTCGATTCCGTTGTATTATTGCGCCGTTTTTATGGATAGTACGGGTCGATTTCACCAGCGTCCGCCGCGTACGATTCCGGCAGATGTGTTGGTCGATGGCGGTTTGTTGATGAATTATCCCATCGGGCTTTTTGACCAAAATCGTTATTTAAGTGCTCCACAGCCTAATCTGCCCCCCGAAATGCCCGTTTTCAATGCCGAAACTTTGGGGCTAAGGCTTGAAAGCGCCGAGCAAATCAAAGCCGATGCGCAAAATTTTGAGTTAGCTTCTTATCCCATTCGAAGTTTCAAAACCTACATGGGCGCTTTTTACACTCTAGTATCTGAGGCGGCCAACCGTTATAATTTCCGACCCGAAGATTTGAAACGCACCATTTCGATTGATTTTCAGAATATTGGTTCCAAAGTGCGAAAGCTATCAGAAGCCGAGAAAAATGCGTTGATTGGGAGCGGTAAAAAATGCGTTGGTGATTTTTGCGCTCCTTCGACCGTCGTTTCACAAAACTGATTTTAGCTCGTCTAAGTGTTGTACGTCGTAAGTAGGCTGTTGATCAAAAATCAATTTCTTGGGATTGTAAAATGCAGCATCCATCCCAAAGCGCAATGCCCCTAGAATATCTGCCTGCCAATTGTCACCAATCATCAGACTTTCGTGGGGTTGGGCGTCAGCGGCTTGCAACGCATACGCAAAAATCTGCGCATCGGGTTTTTTAGCCCCTGCTTTTTCATTGGTCACCACCTGTTGAAAATAATGATGAATGCCAGAGCTTTGCATTTTAGAGGCCTGAATTGAATCAAAACCGTTGGTAACAATGTGGAGTTGGTAATCTTTACTTGCACAATACTCCAACAGCTCAACGGCTCCGTCGAGCAAGTGCGATTTTTGCGGAAGCAGTTTTAAATATTCTTCGCCCAAAGCGGTGCCAAAAGCCACATTTTTAACGTTCAGTGCTTCAAAAACCAGTCGGAAACGATGCTCTCGAATATAACTATGGGCTATACGACCATGATCAAAATCGTCCCACAGTTTTGTGTTGATTTCCAGAAATGCCCGCACAAAATCCCCCAATGACATTACCCCGTGATTGATGAGTTCAAAGCCATGGTAAATATCGGTCAATGATTCAGCCGAATTGCGCTCAAAATCCCACAGCGTGTGGTCAAGATCAAAAAATAGGTGTTTGTATTTTGGCATTGAATAACGAGTTTTGTGCAAATCTACAAACAAGAATGACGTCTGCTCTCATCCTCTCCGAAATCTTCATTTATCCCGTAAAATCGTTGGGGCCGATTCGCCTCGCGCAGGCTCAGGTAGAAGAGCGTGGCCTGCGCTACGATCGCCGCTGGTTGATTATTGACGACAACAACCGCTTTGTAACCCAGCGTAGCTACCCAAACATGGCGCTGATTGAGGTGGTACTTACAGACATGGGTCTGCAGTTACGACATCGCGCGCGGGATTTGGGCGCGCTCATCGTTCCTTTTCAGCCCGAGACTTTTGATTTAGTAACGGTGACCGTGTGGGACGATCAAATAGAGGCCGTCATGGTCAATGACGCCTCAAACCGTTGGTTGAGTGAAGCACTCGGTTTTTCGGCGCGGTTGGTATATCTACCAGATACTTCGCCTCGTCTTGCGGATTCTAATTATGCCCCTTTTGAGGCCAATGTGAGCTTTGCGGATGGATTCCCGTTTTTGGTTATTGGCCAATCTTCGTTAGACGATTTAAACACTCGCCTGACCGAACCAGTTTCTATAATACGGTTTCGTCCCAATCTGGTTTTTGAAGGAGGAATACCTTACGACGAAGACCAATGGTACGAGTTTACTATTGGCAAGTTGACATTTTTTGGGGTAAAACCCTGTGCGCGTTGTATCCTAACCACCGTTGACCCTGAAAAGGGCGAAATCGTGGGGAAAGAACCGCTCAAGACGCTGTCGACGTACCGTAAGCGTAACAACAAGATTTTCTTTGGACAAAATGTAATGACCAATCAGAGTGGAATGCTAAAGATTGGCGATGAAATACAAGTAGTGAGCCGAAAATCTCGGCAAACGATGAGTGAATAAAAAAAGGCAGAAGATTTCTCAATAAAGGTGCCGTCGGTTTCTCAAAACCGACTGAGGGGTTTCTCAAAACCCCATGAAAGAAAAGTATGAAAAAAACAGCAGCCATCATCGGCGCGGGCATTGCGGGCATCGCCTCCGCTATTCGTTTGGCCAACAAAGGCTACGACGTTCATGTTTTTGAAGCCAACAGCTATCCTGGGGGCAAATTGTCGAGCTTTGAAGTAAAAGGCTACCGATTCGACGCAGGCCCATCACTGTTTACATTACCTCATTTGGTGGAGGAGTTGTTTGAGATTTCGGGCAAAAATCCGCAAGCGTATTTTGATTATATTCGCTTAGACGAAGCCTGCCGCTATTTTTGGGACGACGGGGTGCGGCTTACCGCTCATGCCAATCAACGGGCGTTTGCGCAAGAGATTGAAGAAAAATTGGCTGAACCAGCGGAGCATGTTTTGGCGCATCTAGAAGATAGTGCCGTCAAATACAACGTCACCGAAAAACTGTTTTTGCACCGCTCGTTGCACAAAATTAGTACATATTTCAACCGTGATGCCTTCAAAGGTTATGCCAATATGCACCGTTTGGATGCTTTTACGACCATGAACAGCGCTAATGAACGGCGGTTCCAAAATTTGCGGGTGGTGCAGCTTTTCAACCGATATGCCACTTATAACGGCTCCGATCCGTACCAAACGCCCGCCACGATGAATATCATTCCGCATTTGGAATACAACATTGGGGCGTTCTTTCCCAAAAAGGGAATGGTGAGCATCACGGAAAGTTTGGTTAAATTGGCCGAAGAACTGGGGGTGAAATTTTATTTCAATGCCAAAGTTGAAAAAATAGAAACATCAGGAAATCAGGTAGCAGGTTTAAAATTTGAACAAAAATCTGACCTCAGCGGCGGCCGCTCCTCATTGGTGGCTCCTCGCTTCTTTGATGTGGTCGTCTCCAACATGGACGTGGTGAATACCTTCCGAAAATTGCTCCCCGAAGCTAAACAGCCCGAACGTATCTTGCGGCAGCCCAAGTCAAGTTCGGCGTTGATTTTTTATTGGGGCGTAAAGAAAAGCTTTGCCGAATTGGGCTTGCATAACATCTTTTTTTCGAATAATTATCGCGCCGAATTTGAGCATTTATTCCAACAAAAAACGCTGTATTCTGACCCGACCGTTTATATAAATATCACATCAAAACACAAACCAGATGATGCCCCCGAAGGCGGCGAAAATTGGTTTATTCTGGTCAATGCACCTAACAACGAAGGACAAGACTGGGAAGCGTTGATTAAACAAAGTCGCCAAGACGTGCTAAGGAAAGTATCGCATAATTTAGGCGTAAACATCGCAGATTTTATCGAATGTGAAGAAATTTTGGATCCGCGCAGCATTGAATCCAAAACGTCAAGTTCGCAGGGAGCTTTGTATGGTAACAGCTCCAATAACCGATTTGCGGCGTTTTTGCGTCATGCCAATTTTTCCCGAGAATTTAAAAACCTTTACTTTGTCGGAGGTAGTGTACATCCTGGGGGAGGCATTCCGCTGGCTATTCTGTCAGCGAAGATTGCTACTGATTTGATTGATTCTTAGAGTTAATCTATTTTAGGTGCGGTTTTTGTTGGGGAAAGCAAGGGAGACTTTCTATTAACCACAGAGAAACAGAGTGACACAGAGGAGTGTTTTGATACTAAAATAAATGCGGCAAGGTTACCATTTAAAAGATTTTTTACACAAAAAAATAAGAGAGATGAGATACACGAAAATGCTCTCCGTGTACCTCTGTTTCTCCGTGGTTTGCTATTCAACCATTATTTGGGGGCAGCAATTGCCCCAATATTCCCAATACCTCCAAAATAACTTTTTACTCAATCCTGCGCTTGCGGGTATTGAAAGCTATGCCGATGCCAAAATGAGTTATCGGCAGCAATGGGCTGGCTTGGAGGATGCGCCGCGAACCTTGTACATGACGGCACATTTGCCCGTCGGAAACCCTGATTTTGAAGTAGCGCCTGCTTCGCCTCGATTCAGCTACGGGCGCCTGCGAGGGCCGATTTTGCCAGATGCCCACGGCGGGGCGGGTGTTTCCTTTATTCGTGACCAAACAGGCCCTTGGACACGGCTTTCGATGAGTGTTTCGGGGGCGTATCATTATCCATTGAACGACGATTGGCAGGTCAGCGCTGGTCTTGCCGCGGGTGTCACCCAGCATACGCTTGATTTTGACCGCATTCGCTTGGCCAACCCTTTAGACCCCGTGGTGTCGACGGGTAAAGTCAATACATTTCGGCCCGATTTGCACGCGGGGATGTGGGTTTATTCCACCGACTTTTTTGCGGGTTTTTCGGTGCAGCAAGTATTGGGTGGGAAATTACGATTTCGTGCTACGAGTTACGATTGGCAGGGGCAACTCGTTCCGCATTATTTCCTAACGGCAGGCTATCGGTTGCCCATCACTGATGAATGGGATTTTACACCTTCGGTGATGTTTAAAAAGTCGGACAAAGCACCCGTGTCTTGGGATTTAAATTTTAAATTCAGCTACTTAAATCAGTTGTGGTTTGGCATAGCCTATCGAAAAAGCGATGCATTTTTGGGGTGGGTCGGCACGCGCGTGGCGCAGAAATTTACGGTTAGCTACACCTACGAGTACGTCCTTTCTTCCCTTCAATCTCGAACGCAAGGCTCGCACGAAATCACGCTCGGGCTTACGCTAGGAAGCAGCAGTCATTATGCGTCACCGCGAATTTTTTGGTAAATTGTTCCTAAAAAATAAAGAGATACCAACCCAGCGGACGTTATTTCTGTTTATGCGCATACATTTACTTTTTTCAGTCATTCAACCAAAAATCAACCAATGAAGGCCGCAATCATTCAAGAAATCAATCAACCCGTTACCGTTCAGGAGATAGAAAAACCGCAGGCGGGGCCAGGCGAAGTCATTGTTCGGCTCAAAGCTGCCGCGCTCAATCACCGAGATGTGTTTGTACAGCAGGGAAAATACCCTGGCATGAAACTGCCCGTTATCATCGGTTCCGACGGAGCTGGAGTGGTGTCAGAAATTGGGGAAGGGGTTTCTGAAGAATGGTTGGGCAAAGAAGTAATCATCAATCCGTCGCACAATTGGGGACCTGACGACCGTTTTTATAGCAAATCCTTTAAAATTTTGGGAATGCCCGACAACGGTACTTTTGCCGAATACCTTAAAGTAGAAGCCAAGTATTTGCATCCAAAGCCCCAGCATTTGAGTTTTGAAGCGGCCGCGGCCGTTCCGTTGGCGGGACTTACGGCGTGGAGGGCGTTGATGACAAGGGCGGGCATGAAACCTAGCGAACGCGTCTTGGTTACGGGCATCGGTGGGGGCGTAGCTTTGTTTGTGCTTCAATTTGCCGTCGCGTCGGGGGCCGAAGTATGGGTAACGTCGGGCGCGGATGAAAAAATAGAGAAAGCCATTGCATTAGGTGCCAAAGGTGGGGTGAACTACAAAGACCCAAATTGGACTAAAAACTTGATAGCCGCTACGGGCGGCGACCGCAGTGGATATTTTGATGTTATCATCGACAGTGCAGGCGGTCCGCATTTTGCTAAACTCATCGACGTTGCCACCGCTGGCGGACGCATTTGTTTTTTTGGGGGAACCACGGGTAACATCACCGATATTATCCCCGGAAAAGTATTCTTCAAACAACTTAATATCTATGGCTCTACCATGGGCACTGAAGCAGAGTTTGAAGCAATGATTCAGTTTATCAAAGAAAAACAAATTCAACCCATTCTGGATGAGACCTTTGCGCTTGACGATACCGAAATGGCGCTGCGGCGTATGGACAACGGAACGCAGTTTGGGAAGATTGTGTTGAAGATTGGGTAATCCACCTGTAAATCAGTAATTTTGTGTTTGAAAATATAACCTGACGGGCCTTTAAGCCGTCAGGTTTCTCTTACTAATGACAGAAACAATCTCTCTTTCCAAGCAGGATATTCGTAAACTCACCGTTGCTCAACTCAAAGATTGGTTGACGCAACACGGCGAACAGGGCTTTCGAGCCAAACAAATTGTAGAATGGTTGTGGAAAAAATCGGCCACTTCTTTTGATGAAATGAGCAATCTCTCGCTCAAAACGCGCGAGTTATTGTCCGAGCATTTTGAAATTCGGGCTATTTCCAACGCCAAATCGCAAAAAAGCAACGATGGAACCATAAAATCGGCATTTAAACTCCACGACGGCCACCTCATTGAGGGCGTGTTGATTCCTGCCGACGACCGCATGACGGCCTGCGTATCTAGCCAAGTAGGTTGCTCGCTCACGTGTAAGTTTTGTGCTACTGGCTACATGGACCGGAAGCGCAACTTAGATGCCGCCGAAATGTACGACCAAGTGGTGGCGATAGACCAGCAAGCGAAAGAAAATTTCAGCGTACCGCTGACCAATATTGTGTATATGGGTATGGGCGAGCCGTTGCTCAACTACGCCAACGTGCTTGAATCCATTGAAAAAATTACTTCGCCTGAGGGCTTAGGTATGTCGCCCAAGCGGATTACGGTTTCAACGGCGGGCATTGCCAAAATGATTAAAAAATTGGGCGACGATGAAGTGAAATTCAATCTGGCGCTCTCGCTGCACGCGGCCAATGACCTAAAGCGCAACCAAATTATGCCCATCAACGAGTCTAATTCGTTGGAAAATCTGGCAGAAGTATTGCAGTACTTTTACCGTAAAACCAAAAATCGGATTACGTTTGAGTACATTGTTTTTAACAACTTTAACGATACACTGCAAGACGCGAAAGAGTTGTGGGAGTTTACCAAAAAAGTGCCCGCTAAGGTCAATATCATTGAATACAACCCCATTGCAGAGGCGGATTTTAAAAACACTGGGGTAGATAAATTAGAGCAATTCGCTCGTTTTTTAGATAGCAAAGGGGTGATTGTCAACGTACGTCGCAGTCGTGGAAAAGACATTGATGCTGCCTGTGGGCAATTAGCCAACCGCGAAAAAAATGAATAACTTTGGGTTGTACCTCATGGCGGCGTTGTATTTTGCGGCGGGAGTAGTTCATTTGCTCAAGCCCCGTATCTACTTGCGCATGATGCCGCCGTGGGTGCCTATGCCGCTGGCTGCTGTGTTGGTTTCGGGGGTATTGGAGATGGCTTTTGCGATCGGTTTGTTATTCGCCGCCACCCGTTCGCCATCGGCCTGGGGAATTATCTTATTATTAGTTGCCATTTTTCCCGCCAACGTCTACATGCTGACGTCGGGCAAGTTTTACCGAATCCCCAAAATTCTTCTCATTTTACGTTTGCCGCTCCAATTGGTGCTTATTTGGTGGGCGTATCAATATGTGTAGTTTCTATTCTCTGGGTTGTCCCGCTAGAAAATAAACCAGCCACCCAAAAGGGATAAAAAGGGTAACCAACACCCAAATTAGTTTTAAGTTGTTTTCTAATGTACTACGTACGATGTGCACGATGGTGATGATTTGAGGGATAATGGTTATCCCCAAAATGAGAAATATGAGGATTAATTCTTGGCCGCCAAGACCTAAATAGCAAAGCATACTGTATGCATGTTTTTGAAGCAGTAAGTTATGAAACAATGACCTGTTTGTTGATGGCTTACTCTTAGAAAAGACGATAAAAGTGGATTAACGGTGAAATAATGGGTACGGCATGATGCTTATTTGAACAACCGAAGGGCGTTGTAGTTGATAGTTATTAACCGATTTATTTTCAAATGCCAAAACTTTCCAAAGAAGACCGCTTTATTGATTTTTCTGATTATGGACGTCCCGTTGCTACTTTTCTAGCTTTTCACTTATCTCGGATAAAAATTACGGCGGTTCAGGTTACGATTGTGTTTTTGTTGGCGGGGCTTTTGTGCGCCTACTGCATCTACATCAATGAATTGGTGTGGGCGGCGGTGTTTCTAATGATAAAAAACATTCTGGATGCGGTAGATGGCGAAATCGCGCGAATAACCCAGCACCCTTCCCTGATTGGCCGTTATTTGGATTCAGTATTTGATTTTATTATCAACCTACTTATTTTCAGTACGTTGTTTTTCACGGGGGCGGCTTCTCATTCGCTGTTGCTGTGGGCGTTTTTGGGCATTGAATTTCAGTGCTCTATTTACAACTATTATTATGTCATTCTGAGAAGAAGGCTCAATAATGAGGAAACTAGCCGAATCATCGAATACCGAAAGCCCATCGCTTACCACTACGAAAGCCAAAAAATCGTTAATGTTTTACACGCCATTTTTTTGAGTTTTTATATCATTTTTGATCTTGCGGTCCTTTATTTGGACAAGCAAGCCCTTTTCGTTCGGGCCTTTCCTCAATGGTTTATGAGCCTTATTTCGTTGCTAGGCTTAGGCTTTCAGCTGTTGGTTATCTGCGTGCTTCTTTGCTTGGGGCTGCCAGAAATGATACTGCCTTTCTTTGCGTGGTATAGTATCTTCGGAATATTTGTAATTTTAGTCAGGAAGCTGTTTATACGATAGTTTATTTTCGGTCATCGCGCCAAATAAGCTTCTCATTTTTCCGCTTTTCAAAAAAGTCAGGACATTTTCCGTCGCCCCTTCCGGAAAGCCCGCCATCTGGACTGCAAATGACGTTGCATTGTGCATCGTAAAGAATGCTTGGAATGTCACAGCACATCGGTGGAATATAGTAGACGGTTTGATTATTAAATGTATACTGCCACACTTCTCTTGGCGGATTGGCCACCGCATCTTTTTTCATTTGCTCAATCTTCTCTTTGATACAAGCAGGCGTATCGGTAGGTACACTTTCTTTGGTACAGGCACTGGTGATGAGCAGGAAGAATAAAACAACAATTGCGCTTTTCATGGCCTTTGAGAGGTTTTCTGTGAGGACGTCTACTGTGTGGCAAAGGTTGGAAGTATAGACTGTGCGTTGAAAAGAAATTGATGAATAAATCCCTTAGGAACAGCATTGAAACGCTATTCCTAAGGGGCGATAGTATTTTTATTTCCCCGAAAACGAATACGGGAAGCTGCTTGCCTGTGTGCCGCGCGTTTGGTTGGGCTGCGCCGACATCTTAAAGACTAATGTGCCACCCTGTTGGAGCGTGTGGTGCTCTAAGTAGTTCAGGTTGTGCGGTTTGCCGTTTAGGGTTACTTGGTCTACGTACACCTGTTGTGCGCCGTTATTGGGGGCGTTGATGGTGAGCTTTTTGCCGTTTTCAAAGGTCATGGTCATGCGCTTGAACAATGGGCTTCCAATCACGTACTGAGTGGTGCCTGGGCAAACGGGATAAAAACCCAGTGCGCTGAATACGTACCACGCGGAGGTTTGGCCGTTGTCTTCGTCGCCGCAATAGCCATCGGGCGTGGGCTGGTAGAGTTTGTCCATGATCTGACGAATCCAATACTGCGATTTCCACGGCTGTCCGGCGTAGTTGTACAGGTACGGCATGTGCTGAATCGGCTGGTTGCCGTGGGCGTATTGCCCCATGTTCATGATTTGCATCTCGCGGATTTCGTGAATCACAAATCCATAGTACGACTCGTCGTACACGGGTGGTAACACAAACACGCTGTCGAGTTTTTGGGCAAAGGCTGCCTTACCGCCCATGAGGTTGGAAAGTCCGTTGATGTCGTGGAAAACCGACCAAGTATAGTGCCAGCTGTTTCCTTCCGTAAAGGCATCGCCCCATTTGAATGGATTAAACGGTTTCTGAAAATCGCCCGCTTTGTTTTTTCCGCGCATGAGCTTGGTTTCGGGGTCAAACAGGTTGCGGTAGTTTTGGTTGCGTTTGGCAAATAGCGCAATTTCACTTTCGGGACGTTTCAGTGCTTTGGCCAATTCCCAAATACAAAAATCTGCGTAAGCATATTCTAGCGTACGGGCCGCATTTTCGTTGATTTTGACGTCGTAGGGCACATAACCCAGTTCGTTGTAATATTCGTGGCCAAAGCGCCCCACGGAGTTGACAGGCCCCGCATTTTCGGTGTTTTTGAGAATGGCTTCGTAAAGCGTATTGATGTCGTAGCCGCGAATCCCCTTGATGTACGAATCAGCAATCAGCGATGCGGAGTTGGAGCCAATCATACAATCGCGGTGACCTGGGCTGGCCCATTCTGGTAAAAAGCCGCTTTCTTTATAAGCATTCACCAATCCTTCCATGATGTGGCTGTTGAGCGTGGGGTACATTAACGTAAAAAATGGAATGGCTGAGCGGAAGGTATCCCAAAAACCGTTGTCAGTAAACATATATCCAGGCAATACTTGACCATTGTAAGGACTGTAGTGAACAACTTTGTTTTGAGCGTCGTACTCATAAAACTTGCGGGGAAACAATAAAGCACGATACAAGCACGAATAAAAGGTGCGGAGTTGGGCATCGGTGCCGCCTTCTACCGCCAATCTCCCCAATTCCTGATTCCAAGCTTTTTGGCCTTTTTGCATTGTGGCCGTGAAGGTATCATTGCCCAATTCCCGCGAAAGGTTCAGGGCAGCCTGCTCGGCGCTGATAAAAGAGGAAGCTACTTTAATGTGAACCACTTCGCCTTTTTTTGTTTTGAAACCAATCACGGCTCCTACATGCTTGTCTTTTTGTTCAAGATTTCCCTTGGATAATTTTTTGCCCGACCAAGTAGCGTTATAAGTAAAGGGTTTGTCGAAATGCAGTTCAAAATAATTGCGAAAATTGAGCGGAACACCACCGCTGTTTTGAGTGCTATAGCCGATAATTTTTTGTTGTTCGGGAATAATCTTGATGTATGAGCCTTTGGCAAAGGCGTCAATGACCACAAATGCGCTGTCGGTTTTGGGGAAAGTAAGCCGAAATTGAGCAGCGCGCTCGGTGGGTGCGATTTCAACCTGCGTGTCGTGGTCGGCAAGATAAACGCTGTAATAATGCGGCTTTACCACCTCCGCTTTGTGCGAAAACCAGCTTTGGCGTTCGTCTTCCGTAAACTTTAATTTTCCCGTTACGGGCATAATCGAAAACATCCCGTAGTCATTAATCCACGGGCTGGGTTGGTGGGTTTGTTTGAATCCACGGATTTTGTTGGCTGTGTACATGTACATCCATCCGTCGCCATTTTTGCCCGTTTGGGGACACCAAAAATTCATACCCCACGGTGTGGCGATGGCGGGATAGGTGTTGCCAGCCGAAAGTTCGTGCCGCGAATCGGTCCCCATCAGTGGGTTGACGTATTGGGTATAATCAAGGTTAGGAGATTGGGAAAAAGCGGTTTGTACCACTAGAAAAGCCAAAACGAATGGCCGTAAAAGAGTTTGCATGGAATATGAAGGGATTTGTTGGTGCGATTTTACAACAATATTACCGAATCACGTTCAAACTTCCCGTCAATTTATACTCCACTTCGCGTAGATAGATGTGATAATAGTAGGTTCCGACGGGCACAAAGTCGCCGTTCCATCGGCCGTCCCACGGGGTGTCGTAGCCTTTATTGCTAAAAACCAGGTTTCCCCAACGGTTGAAAATTTCAATCGTACAATTGGGGAAATCTCGGATACCTGCAATTTCCCATGTATCGTTGGTCCCGTCGTTGTTTGGTGTAAAGCCGTTCGGAATTGTCAGGTCAATAACCGTAATGAGCACTTCGCCCTTCACGGTGCATCCGTCCGTAGTGGTCACGGTTACGGTATAGGTAGTGGTTCGATCGGGGCTTACGGTTGGGCTTGTGGCGGCTGAATTGTTGAGCCCAATGCTCGGAAACCATGCAGCGGTTGCATTGAGGGGCACCGTGGTTCTGATTTGAACACTGTCACCGCGTACAACTACCAGTTTTCTGGGTACTTCTAAGCGCGGTGGTGGTGCGATGTAGGCAGGTTTGGTATCTTTTCCCGAACATCCTTGGCTGTTGGTGTAGGTGTAGGTAATCGGATACGTACCTGCCGATAAGTCCTGTGTTACGAATCGGTTTCCTACCACACCCTGCCCGCTAAAAGTACCCCCTGAGGGTGTGCCTTCCAAGGTAACGGCCTGTAAATCAGAAGTGCAAAATGCCTGAATAGGGGTAAGGGTGACCGTAGGGGAGGGTTTTACGATTACATTGACCGAGACCGAGCGGGTGGTACATTTAGTGACAGTATCAGA
>JAIXPV010000641.1 GCA_027486105.1 Runella sp.
AGAAATCAGTCAGAAGTTCAATCGATGATTAATCTTCTTGGTCAACGTACCCTTGGGTGATTTCGATGATATTTCCCTCAGGGTCTTTGACCCAAGCTGTTTTCCAGCCAGGAATAAAATCGTCGAATGTCAACGGGCCTAGCGTGATAACGGCATCCGAACCCATTTCTGCCAGTTTGGCATCAACATCGGCCACCGTGAAAGCCAAGTGACGTAGACCAGGATAATGAGGGCCGTCGCCTTCAACATTGGGAATAGGGCGCTCCTCGTCGGGGGGGAAAACTTCAAAGTAAAAATTACCAGCATCTTTCATGAAAACCAGTTCTTTTCCTTCTCCCAGCGAAATGGTACGCGCTCGCTTAAACCCGAAGTATTTTGTATAAAAATTCTCAAAAGCAGTGAGGTCTTTGACCGTTACCGCTACGTGAAAAAAAGAGGTAGAGAGCATATACAGCCTTATTTAAGCTTTTTCGGATAAGATTTCGATGATTTTGGCGGCAAAAAAGTGCGCATGTCCGCCCGAACGACCCGTGACTAAATCGCCGTCTACTACCACATCCTCATTGACGTAAATCGCACCGTAGGCTTTAGCGTCGCCGATGAGGTTGTTGTGGCAAACCAGTTTGCGGCCTTTGACCAGCTCAGTAGCGGGGGCTGTAAGCCATAATCCGTGGCAAATAATGCCTTTGAGGATGGTTGGCTCGGCAAAAACGCGTTTGAGGAACTCAGTAGCTGGCGGGATTTTTTCGACATCCTCGGTGTAGCGCAGCCGGTCAGACACCATGCCGGAGGGCACGATGATGGCCGAATAACTCCGCAACTCTTCGTCGCTCATGTTTTCAAAACTTTCCCAACAGTCCATCGGAACTTTGTGTTCGTGACCAGTGAAAGTGATTTTGGGCTGACCCCAGAGTCGGGTCAGAAAATGAACTTCAGCCCCTTCTTCTGGAAAACGATATTGATAATAAAATATCTCGTTTTCGTAATAGTCGGCTTCAAAAAGAATTCCAATTTTTTTGCCAATAAGTTTCATGTTAATCCAGTTTAAAGGCTAATCTAACGGGTTGTTAATCAGGGACTTTCTAGGTATTTGAGAAAGTGAGGTAAAACAAAAAATGAATAGGGTATCATTATTTTATTTTACCTACTTTAATTTAAAGTGTTGCCGAACCCTCGTAGTATTTCAGATCGTCGACGGTATATCTGGTGATGATAGGGCTACCGTTGGGGCCTACTTTCACGTCCCAAGTTTGGTAGGCATCAAGTGTAATACGCTTGCTGTAGGCATCGGGGGCATTCCAAACACTGGCCTCCCATTTTACTACCACTTTTACCACGGCGGTGTCGCCGTTAATGACCGCTTCGGTTGATTTTACGGTGTGTACTTCGTCGAAGAAAATCCTTATAACGCGCTGAAACCAGCCTTCAAAGCCCGCGTAGCCGTAGACCGTTGCCTCAGGAAAAACCATTTCCAATCCTTCGTCGGCCAGCATCGGAAGTACTTCAACCATGGGAGCGTGAACGTCTAACTTGCGATACCAAACCTCGGCAAGTGATTGTATTGATTCTGGAGTTAACATATAATTTCTTGTTTAATAAATAAATGACCAGTTATAATTTGAATTCGATAGGTTGTAAGTGAAGCCTTAGGCAAGGGTACCGTCGGGGTGTTGTACCATACCTGCAAAGTGGATGGCTATTTTGCCGTCTTTCAGCACCCAGCTGTCGGCAAAGCGCATATTTGCGGTGTCATTTCCAAATTTCATCGTGATTTGTTCGGTAATCATCAGGGTTTGTGGGTCTTCGGTTTCGGCCCAAAACACGATGTCGGTTTCCAAACCGTCGATTCCCAAAATTCCTTGCATGTGTTCGCGGATTTGGTCACGACCTTTGTAAATAACGGGCGCTTTAGAAAAACTGCTGATCAGGAGCGCGTCGTCGGTGTATTGATCCAGCAGTGCCTCAATGTTTTTGTCAAGGATAAGTTGGATGTGTTCGCGGTACATGTTGCCCAGTGGGCTGTCGGGTACGTTTTTCATGACAAATAATTTTTTTCTGGTTGTTTATTCTTTGTGAGTTGCCTCGTTAACAAGTCGTTTTTGAAGCCCTAAAAGCCGGTTAAGTGACCAAAAAAAGATACTGGCCAACGTCACCAAAACGAGGCTGATTCGTAAGGTATCGTTGGGTTCGGTTTCCCATCTTTTTTTAATCAGCAGATAATAAGCAAGTCCTAATGCAAAATAGACTGCGCAGATAATTGCGTGGCTACTAAGGTCTGAAGAATGGCCAGTACGGTTACTGTGGTTGAAGATGATGGGCCAGACGTACCAAATTGTCATGGCAAAATGCCAGGTTGAAAGCGCCCAAACATACAGTTGAAAATGATGCGGAGATTCTGCCAAAAATGACCACATTAAAATGGGGAATAAGGCAGAAAAGCGGGCGGTATCGAAGATAAATCGGTTGAAAGAACCTTGGTACGGAACGCGCTCCATCAAAACACTAAAGCCCAACCACGCCGTAACGATAAAAAACAGCGTGGTCAGAAAAGAAACTAACACCAAAACATCGTTCCAAACAGTAAAATCAAAATTTGGAGCGGTATTCCAATGAAATCGGTCATTTAGAAGACGAAACCCCGTTACGAGCGTAAGTGAAAAAAACAACGTGATTAGATTTGGTAATCTTACCAGTACTTTGGATAAGGTGTTAGTTTCCATTATTTTGTTTGGTTGGGATTGTGTTGAAAGTAAGTCTAGCGAAGTTGCTCAAGCAATCCCCAATCGTCCCAGTTCGCCCAAGCCTCTGTTATTTTACCATCTACAATATGATACATTACCAATCCTTTCCAGGTAGCTCTTTTACCCGTGGCTGGAATTCCAGCAAATGTGTTTTGGTGCGTGCCAGGTGCGGCAAAACGTACCACTACTTTGTCGCCTTCGGCCACCATGTCTACGATTTGTAGGTCTAGGTCAGGAAAAGCACCGTATAGCATATCCATTTGGTTATGCAGGGCATTTTCCCCTTTGATAGCTTCTGGAACGGCCGAACGGTCGATGTAGAAACCCGGGGCAGTAAAATCGCTGAATTTACTGAAGTCCCGATTTACGAGGATGGCGTTTACGTATCCTCTTACAAGTTCTTTGTTTGCTTCGACTGACATAAATATTTCTAAGGTTTAAAAAGAGTTTATTGATGGCAACTGCAATCCCTAAAAGTCGTACAGTTTTTTGATGCCCCCGATTTGATTCATCAGGCTCATGACGTCATTCTGAACCTTGGCTTCGTAGATTTTGCCTTCTTCATTAAATCTGAACAGCGTCATTCCGTTGATCGCAACATCTTTGTAGCTGGCGGGTACATTGCGCCAAGTACCAATGTGCTTGGACTTCATGGCCCAAAAAGCGGCACCATTTTTTTCATCGGCTACAATATCTTCTTCTGACTCAACAGAATAGGTCAAATTTTCGAAAATGCTCCTGTTTCTTTCAACCAATCCCATAAATGCGTCACGACCGTCGAGATGCGCAAAAGCCAGAATAAACTGGAAATTGGGGTCAATGATTTTCTCGGCGATTTCTACGTTGCCTTTGCTCCAGACGTCTTCCAGAAACTGGCGAATCGCTACTCTGTTTTGTTCAATTCTAGTCATGATGATTTTTGGCTTGAAAAGATGAAAGTTGGGTTTAGCCCCCAACTTATAGATTGATTAAGCACCAGGAGGAGGAGGAACAACGCCTAATTGTTGCAATAGACCCAATTCATCAACGTTTGCCCACCGCTCAGCAATTTTGCCATCTGCCATTCGAACAATCGTTGTGCCCGTTAGGGTGATCGTCTTGCCGCTTGGGGGCATTCCCATTACACCACCGGTGTCGGTTCCTAATAGGCTCCAACGGTGTACGACTTTATCTGCCGTATAAATCTCGTCAAGGATGGTCAATTTAACATCTGGCATGGCATGACGAAACATACCAACGATGTGTTTGAAGCTACCAGAGCCGGGTTCTGTCTTACTTTTACCACCTACCAAAGAGTGGTCAACTGCATCGGCAGATAATAAATCTTCGCGTACGTTGCCTGTGTTCCATGCGGCTTCAAAAAACTCAATGCAAATCGCATTATTTTGTTCAGGAGTAAGTGACATAACTGTGTGTTTTTGGTTTTATTATTGTTTTTTTTATAAAGGAAATTATTTCTTTTTTATTTTAAGGTAGTAGTTATGAGGGGGATGTATCGTGGGCGAAGGAAACTGGTGTCGGTAATGGGCCCATCAATGAGCCTA
>JAIXPV010000265.1 GCA_027486105.1 Runella sp.
TTCATATTGGTGTCAGATTATAAAAAAAGCCGAGGACGACTGTTCTCGGTTTTTTTATGGAGTAGATTTAATGAATGTCATCATTTTCAGATTGTTATTCCTTAAATCCTGTCCCAATTATGCAAACCTACTCTTTTGTTTCTCGAAGAATCTTTGGCAGCGCAAAAATTTTTGCGCTTCTATTCCTCTATCTCTACGTTGTTCCAGTGGGATTACACGCCCAAAGAAAGCTTAGTAATGACTTAAAATCGGCGTCAGAGCAGTTTTTAGGAACCCTTACAGAGGAACAAAGAGCACTGGCTACCTTGCCTTTTGACTCGGAGTGGCGCTACGATTGGAACTACACGCCGCGTCAGCGCAAAGGATTGCCTCTCAAACAAATGAAAGAAACCCAACGCAAAGCCGCCATGAATCTGATGAAAACCGCATTGAGCGACGGAGGTTTGGCGAAAGCAGAGGCGATTATCAGGTTGGAGTATGTACTGCGACAAGTGGAAAAACGCCCCGAAAATGACACTTACCGCGACCCCGAAAATTACGCCTTTGCCGTTTTTGGTACTCCCGATGCCAAGAAACCTTGGGGCTGGAGCGTGGAAGGCCATCATTTGTCATTGCATTTTACAATTGTAGACAACAAAGTGGAATTTATGCCAAGCTTTTTCGGTAGCAACCCTGGCATTGTGCTACCCGGCTACGTTCAGGAAGGAAAACAGGTATTGAAAGAAGAAACCGATGCAGCTTTTCGATTATTGGGGTCTTTTGACGAGCAGCAACTCAAAAAAGTAATGCTGGCTGACAAAGCGCCCAGTGATTTACTGACCACCAATTCTCGAAAGGTAAATCTCGAAAATCAGGAAGGATTGGCGCTGGGCGATATGACACCTGCGCAACAGAAGATGTTTCAGGAATTGATAAACATCTATTTAAGTCGATACCACGTAACGCTCAAAAATCAGGAATTAGAACGCCTGCGCCAAGCGGATATGAACAAAATTTCTTTTGCTTGGATGGGCGACCGCGAGCCGATTCGGGGGGCAGGGCATGGGCATTATTTCCGGGTACACGGCCCCACGTTTTTGATTGAGTACGACAATACCCAAAACGGCGGTAACCACGTTCATTCAGTGGTGCGAGATTTAACCAACGATTGGGGTGAAGATTTATTAAAAGCGCACTACGAGGCGGCCCATAAGAAGTAAATTATTTCATACTGACCGCTGCTTGTTTGAGGGCCGAGTGAGTACAATCGTAGGCAGTAGCATCGCGCGAAACATTTTTGAAATTATTGGCCGCGTCAATATTTACAAAGGTTGCGTTTTGATTATTACGAATACAAATGCGGCTTTCCGCTTTAATTTGGCCATTTTCTAAAGTTTTGGCGTCTACGATTCCGTCGTAAATGATGTGGGGGACTTTTTTGCCGAAGCGTAATTTATAGCGAAACAACTGGCCCATGCGGCCTTTGCCCTGATAGCGCACTCGGTCGCGTTCATAGACGTTGTCGTGGATGTATATGCCCGTCGGATAAGGGTAATAATCTTTGTCTTTGATGCGATTTTCGGTCAGAAAATAGCTGAGAATACCCGTACCCAGGCTGTTGTTGCCAATGATTTTATTGTTAAAAATCTCCACTTGGTTAGTTGCCAAGATCATGACCCCCGTTCCCTGCGGCACACTGGCTACGATGTTTCCTTTTGGGGCAAAATTGGGGAAATTATTGTGGTGAATATGGTTGTTGTATACACGCACATTCCCGCCTTTTTTCTGAACCAAATCGGGTAAGTCAAACACTAAAATACCGCCCGTATTTTCGGTGGATTCGTTGTCATAAACGTCGGCCATGAGTGAGTTTTCGATTTCAATGCCAGCTACGTTGTGATAAGCCCTGGAATTGCGTACAATAATGTTTTTGGATTGCCCCACGTAAATACCAGCATCAGAAGCACCGATGGCCACGCAGCCCTCAATCAACACGTTCTGGCACATAACTGGGTACAACCCATAAGCACCGTTGGTGGCCTTTGGCTCCCCTGTCCATTCTGTTTTGATGTTTCTGAATGTTATCCCATTGACATTCATGGTTTTGATGGCATCGCCCTTGGCATCTTGGACGGTCAAATTCTCTAGTAGTATATTTTCGGCGTTGCTCACCCGTAATCCTTCGGCCCCGTCGGTTTGGCTTTTGAAACTCAGAATGGTTTTGTCCATACCAGCTCCACGAACGATAATGTTTTTTTTGCCTTCGAGCGACAAACTTCCACTTACTGAATAGGTACCTGCGTCAATGGTAATAGTGGCACCATCTTCGGCCATGATGAGTTGACGCTGAAGTTTTTTTTGAAAATCAGCCTGTGCAAGAGCCGTAAAAGAAGCAAAACTGAGGGCAACAAAAGATAAAAAACGCATAAATTCGAAAGGTTTAGGAAAGACGAAAGTACGAAAAAATAGAAACTTCGCAGCAATACCCTAATTTTGTGATTCTCTGTTGTAAAACTATAGACTATTAACCGTAAACGGACCGCTAAGAATGTCATCTGCTCACAAAAACCTGAGTGTATTCAACACCGAAGGTTTGCCCGATATAAGTGCTAAAAAATTTGTCATTGTTGTGGCCGAATGGAACGACGAGGTCACTGGCGCGCTCTATGAAGGAGCCCATAAAACCCTGCTCGAATACGGTGCCAAACCCGAGAATATTCGGAGAGTAAATGTCCCAGGAAGCTTCGAATTAAGTTTTGGCTCACAAGTGTACGCCCAAAAACCCGACGTAGATGCCGTTATTGCCATCGGCTGCGTGATTCAGGGCGAAACCAAGCACAATGACTACATCAACCACGCCGTAGCACATGGCCTCACCGACGTGGCGTTGAAGTATAATAAACCCGTTATTTTTGGGGTATTAACACCCAATACGCTGCAACAGGCCCTCGACCGGGCGGGAGGTATTCATGGTAACAAAGGTGACGAAGCCGCCATGACCGCCATTAAAATGTTGGGCCTACAATAAAAACGATGAAAACAGTTATTATCAAATACAACGCAGGCAATGTGCAGTCAGTGATGTACGCGCTGGACCGAATCGGCGCCGCCTACGAATGGACCGACGACCCAGATACGATTCGTTCGGCCGATAAAGTGATTTTTCCAGGCGTAGGAGAAGCGAGTACCGCTATGGCTTACTTGCGGGAGCGCGGACTGGATAAATTGATACCTTCGCTTAAGCAGCCGCTGTTGGGTACTTGCGTAGGAATGCAGCTCATGTGTCGTTATTCGGAAGAAAATGATACAACTTGTATGGGAATTTTTGACGTGGATGTGTTGCGTTTTCCGCGCGTCAATGGCTTTAAAGTTCCTCAGACGGGCTGGAATGATATTTATTCGCTCGACAACCCACTTTGCACTGGGTTGAATGAGCATGATTATGTGTATTATAATCACGGCTATTATGCCCCGCTTTGTGACCAAACAGCGGCCAAAACCAACTACATCGTTGAGTACTCAGCGATGCTACAAAAAGACAACTTTTTTGCGGCTCAGTTTCACTCCGAAATTAGTGGAAATGTGGGGCAACGCATTTTTGAAAATTTTCTAAATCTGTAAACTCTTTCAACCTCTTTACCCTTGCACCGCTTTTTATTCTCGTTAGTAATGGGAGTCTGGCCTTTTATTTCAGAGGCACAAAAGCAACATTATCCTCACCTGACGCTTTGGTCACGGGTGCAGGTAGCTAAAGAACCGAACCCGAACTGGAATATTGTAGGGACGTTTATGTGGCGACGTCAGAATAATTATCAAGAAAACCCTCATAATCCAACTGCTAGCCCGCTCATGGTGGGAGGGCAGGCGCTGGTTACGCATCGTAATACCCAAAATACAGTATGGGTGCATATTGCCCAAATGAGCTACATGGTTTCCAATCAGTTGTTGGGAAAAGAGGAAGATTTTAAGGCGCCCATTGGTAAGGAGTTTCGGTATGCGGGCGGGGTGGAGTTTAATCAGGAAGTAAACGAAAAACTTACGTTTCGGCAGCGGTTCATGCAAGAATTGCGGTTTTTTAAAGCCAATGATTTTCAGCCCGTTGGCCGGGTACGCGGTAGAGCCAATATTCGTTATCAATTCACCCCCTTTGTAAGTGTAAATGGAGTGACGGAGATTCTTTTTCATGACCCGCCCCTGTTGAGTGGGCAAAAGCCTATTCGTTTTCACCAATTTTGGCTCGGAGGAAGCCTGGTATGGAGTTTGAGCGAACGTGTCAACCTCGAAACAGGTTATACATTTATTCATGGTCGTCGCTCTAGCTTGGTGGAGTTTGACGAACAAA
>JAIXPV010000503.1 GCA_027486105.1 Runella sp.
GAGGGTGGCATTTCTAATTTTTCAAAAATTAGAAATTATTATAAAAAAAACCAGAAGGGAAAATATTGTCATCTGGGTAGTAACCTCATAGAAATGAGTTTGTACGACATATTTTTGAAGCTATTTTGCCCGCAGAGTAGGGAGTTGCCCTGAACAAATATGTAATTATAATACTTTGCCAACCTATCGTAGTTTGTAAATTATCTTTCCACATAATTTACATTTATAAAACTTTATAGGGAGTAAGAACCCCAAAATTTTATATATAATTAAGGGAGAATGGTTTTCTAAAGAATACCAATTGCAATGGGGGCAAGTATATCTAAAATTAATCATGGAAGGTTTTTTTTGTTTTACTATTCTATAAAAAAATAGGTTTATAACTAAATCATTTACTTATAACAAATTGTGGAACTTACGTTGAGTTTTGTGTATATCAAAATATTGAGTAATTACATTTAAAAAAAACTCTCTGATTCCATAATCTTAACGTATCGGGAGGGTGTTTCCCCAAAAAATCTTTTGAATTCCTGAATAAATTTTATCGGTTGGCTGTATCCTAATTTTTTTGAGACAGTTGCAACGTTATACTCTTTAGATTTTAGCCATTCAAAGGACTTGGCCATACGCTGAATGCGATAATATTTATGAAATGACATTCCATATTTATCTTTTGATACTTGGTTTAATTTACTTAAACTAATATTAAGTTGGGCGCATAGTTCGGGAAGTGCCGGTAAAGGGTATTCAAAATTAGATAAATAATTGTCTGTTACCCACTCAAGTTTTAGTTCAACGTTATTTGTGCTTTCATGGTTTTGAAGTATATTTAAATAATTATTTAAAAAACTTAGTAGCAAGCACTTTATAGAAAATGTGTTTGAGATTGGTGCTTTTCCCGTGGTAAAAAAATTAAATATTTTCATACTTTCCGTATTGAAAAATAATGGTAAGTAGGAAAACGAAGATGGGAATGTGTTAAGTTCAAAGTGCTTCGAAAGGCCATGCGAATCTATCCAATCCTTTGAAAATGAAAATTTTATATAACGAAAAATATTGCTTCTTAAGGGTTTTTCGATGGTATATCTTTGTAGATTGCTTGTCATGAATTGTTTAGTGATTTGAACCCTATTGTTGTTACAAGTAATTTTCACTGGATTAACATATTCAAATAAAGAGTAATGGTCATTCTCAATAACCGATACTAAATCCTGGCTGGAGCATATAACAAACTCAACACTAAGGCCAGGTTCCAAGAATATTGTTTTGCTTTTGGATTCAAGTTTAGGTAGCGTAATCATTTACTTGTAGGGTTTGTTCTCTTTTGTTAAGAGAAAATAACAACAGTAGGTATAGTTATAAAAAATAGGGGTTTGGAAACGAATCAACTGATTGCACTTCACTATCTTTATATATGCATTGGGATTTAATTTTATAACCTAATACAGAACTATAAAAAACAAACTATCCTTACTTAAGATTATGTTTGTTTTTTTGAAAATACAGAAAAATCAACCAAGAAGATAAAAGCTGTCTTCATTTAGTAAACTTTCAAAAGTTCACTAAATGAAAATGCTTTAAGTGTGGCAAGATAAGTACGTATTTAGCAGTTAGTAGCGTGTATATACGCTCAACGATAGTGGTTTTACAATAAGAGTACATTTTCTTTTCGGGTATATAATTAGAGAGTTTTAATGATATCTATATCTAGAGACTCTCAAATATTCACCACAAAGTACACAAATTACTTTTTAACTTTTGCCCCTATTTTTGGCACTTTTTAAATCAATTTCCAGTGCTTTTTTAAACTTTTGCCTCATTTTTTTAAAAATATTCAAAAGCTTACAGGCTTTGTTGCATGGTTCGCACGATATAGGGATTTAATGGGGGGCAGTTTCAGAAACTATGCTTTTACCTTAATTGATAGCTAATTTTGGGTAATTTAACTTAGTTTTTTATTGAACATATTTTATTTTTTATTGTATTTTTCCTTAGATGGATATTCGTGCAACAAAGCCAAGCTTACATGATAACCTGTAAGTGTATGGTCTTCTCCTAAAAGTTTTTTGATATTCACAAAGGGAAACAATTTGTTGGTTTTGTCCGGGTGGATTACAAATTGTCGCTAAGCTGCTATTGTTACAGCTACATCATAAGGCTCAATACTTTGCCTAACGATGTTCCATCTATTGCTCATCCAGCAAACGCGTAGATTTAAAACACGCTGAGCTCTGGAGTTGCTCCATCGTTGCCCAGATCGTTTGCAACGCTTTTGTACAACCGTTCGGTGTGCGGACTCTATAGCTCCCGAGCCAATTAATAGATTTCTTTCTCGGTAAGTTTTATAGTCCATTCGGTCTTGATTTGACTCCAAGTAGTTAAAAGTTGCTTTGCGTAAATTAGATTCAACTTTTAGGCTTTTAATATGCAAAAGGACTCTATCAGCCTGACTGTTAATTAACAACTCTTTCTGTTGTTCAATCCATTGGCTTGCTTTTTGCCCTTGTCCAAAAGTAGCAACTGCGATTGTTCCTATGTATTCCATAACGTGATATAGGTCTAAAATCATGGTCGCATTCGGATAATATTCTTTGAGCATTTGTTTAAGCCAAAGCGCACCATCACTGATGAAAACCAGATTTTTACCCAAGGCTTTATGAACATCCATGTGGGGTCTTATTTTGGCAATAAAAGCATCGCTTGCCCCTAAATGAGTCGTAGCGCCGTCAACCATTGTATAGACAACCGAAGCTGCACTTACCTGTTGTTTTACAGGAGGCTCTTTATCAATAAGGGTATCATTTAATGACGCTTCAATGTACTGCCCCTAATGATTGGCAAGACGATAAATCTGAACAGGAGAAATTTTTAAATTCAACAAACTTTCCCCGTTTGGCTGGCTTCCAGATAAGTCCCCTCTTGGGCCAAATAAAGTAATTTTTCCTGTAGCCAAAACCTGATATATGACAACTAAAAGCCTCTATATTAGCTATTTCTATTCTCCCATACCTTGTCGTCATCTTTTTTTTACGGCGGTCCGCCGGTGCTTGGCTTAGACTTTTCTCCAGCACTTGACGACCTAAATCCCTCCAGATTTGATCGAACGATTTTTCATAATCGTAAAAGGTTGGCTGCGTTTTGAGTTGATGCAGCTCTTGGTACTTTTGTCGGGGTAAGGCCATGTATTCGTCTTCTGTCATGCTCTAAGTTAAAGACATTAGACGACAATTTGAAATGCACCCGTTTGTCCCGCAACGGACCAATAAAAGAGTGTAAGTATCCATAAATAGCAGACAGTCTAAAATTAGATAATTTTGAATGTCCCCCCGAAAAAGTGGACGGTTGATAAAGAGAGATTTGGACAATTTTTGGTAGCTTAACAAACAAGTCACCTATGAAGAAAAACGTCTGCGCTTAACCGTGACACTCATAGAGGCATAAATCCCTTCTACTTTACGCCCTTACTGCCGAATTGGCCAAGGGATTTTCGTACCCCAACTTGCGCAATTTCGGGCAGTTTTACTTGACCTATCTCGAGGTAGAGATTTGCTACACACTGTGTAGCAAATTGACATGGAGCCATAATAGGCTGATTATAAGAATTGAAAATGCAGATGCAAGATACTCCTATCTTAACGAAGTAATATAACAAAATTGAAGCGTAAGGGGGTCATCTGCATTAGCCAGATCTTTATGAAGGTGATTTTTTGGTTGATGGCATTGGCCAACGGGTGGCTATCCTTAACTTGTTGTTTTTTACTGTCCCAATCAGCAAGAGGAATCATTAGGTCAACCGAGAAGTCTGAGCTTTTGACCTTGTTTTAAGATACCATAACAATTCAATGGAGCTTTGCCAGTAAGGTTAGTTGCATCAATACGAGTCCAAAATCTATTCTCATTTTGTTTAATGTGAAGAAATCCATGTACATTTTAATTTGCTATGCAGACACAAGAAAGGGTCAGTGTGATGGTATCGTCAAGTAATTTAAAATGAACTCAGAATGAAAAAAGTTGAAAAAGCATGGCTTGAGTGTGGAAGTAAAAGGCTCAAGCTGAATTCTTGGGGAAGCTAAGCATATAATTTCGTCAATCTAAATAAGAAGAATGGAATATCCCTGACACCTCGGGAAGATGATCGAAATGCCTTGATCTTAGCATTAAA
>JAIXPV010000740.1 GCA_027486105.1 Runella sp.
GGGCCAATCGGGGAGAATTTTTGACCAATATCTCGCTGGTTCCCATCATTAAAACCACCGCCATACCTACCAATCGGGTCATCAACGAAAAGATTTTTGACAATATCAAAGCGGGGCAATCCGTGAGCATTGAAGACAACATCTATTTTGACCAAAGCAGCTATATTCTCCGCACCGAAGCCTACGGGCAATTGCTACGGTTGGCCGCCATCATGGCCAAAAATCCTGACATTAATATTGAAATTGTAGGCCATACCGACAACGTAGGCGATGCTCGGCTGAACAAAATTCTTTCTGAGCAACGCGCAAAAGTCATCGCAAATTTTCTAAATAATGAAGGTATCAAGGAGTCTCGCCTTATCTACCGAGGCGAAGGCAGCACCAAACCCATTGCCCCCAATGATACCGACGAAAATCGCCGCCGCAACCGACGGGTGCAGTTTCTGATCAAGTAAACCCCAAAACCTTCATCACATACTTTATGAAATACTTCTTTGTCTTCTTTGCGATTGGATTGACATTCCCCTCCTTTTCCCAAAAGCCTTCTGTTGAACGCCTCAAAGAAGCTATTCAAGCTAAACTGGCGGCTGTAGAAGGTAATTTTGGTGTTGCTTTCAAAGATTTGCAATCAAATCAAACGCTGTTTATCAACGAAAAGGAAAATTTTCATGCGGCCAGTACCATGAAAACGCCCGTGATGATTGAGGTTTTTAAGCAAGCAAAAGGGCATAAGTTTAAGCTTACCGACTCTATTGTGGTCAAAAACGAGTTTAAAAGCATCGTGGATGGCTCAACTTTTAGCCTCGACATAAGCGACGATAGTGCCGACGGGATGTATAAAATGATTGGCAAAAAAATGACCATTTACGACCTGACGTACCAAATGATTATCGTCAGCAGTAATCTAGCCACCAACATTCTGATTGATTTGGTAGATGCAAAGAAAGCCAACGCCACCATGCGCGCCTTTGGCGCAAATGATATTCAAGTACTGCGTGGCGTAGAAGATAGCAAAGCGTTTCAGCTCGGAATGAACAACTCCGTAACGGCGTATGATTTAATGATTATTTTTGAGAAAATCGCCCGAAAAAAAGCCATCGACCGCACTTCCTCGGAGGGAATGATGCGTATTTTATTTGACCAAAAATTTAATGAAATTATCCCTGCCAAACTGCCAAAAGAGGTAAAAGTAGCGCATAAAACAGGCTCTATCACGGGTGTGCAGCACGATTCGGGGATTGTATTTTTGCCCGATGGACGCAAATACGTCCTTATACTTCTATCTAAAAACCTAAAAGACTCCAAAGTGGGCGTACAAACATTGGCCGATGTTTCGGAGATGATTTACGATTTTGTAAAATAGGCACTCAATCCGTATCCAGTTTACTTTGGATAAGCCTAAAAAAGCTCTTCCTCCACGCCTTCTTCTACTTTACTTTTCCCTTCCAACACTTCCAAAATAGGTTTAATTTGGTAGATACTGCGATTGTAGCGGTTGCTAAGAATGATGATAACAAACTTGTTTTTAGGACTAAACCACATCAATGTATTGTAGCCTTTCCACCAACCAGTATGGTAGACATATTTGGGTTCACGCGTGGCCTCGTTTACGTGCATCCGGAAGCCATATCCGTAATTTTTGATGCCATGACGCTCAAAACTCCGTGGGGTAAATGCTTCTTTCATGGTTTCTGGACGCAAAACACAACCGCCATTAAGACCTGAGTACCAGCGCAATACATCATCCATGGTGGAATATACACCCTTATCTCCTACTACATCGTCAAAATTATCCTTGGGTAAACGGCGGTTGTATTGGTAGCCCGTGGTACGGTATAAATTTAAGGAATCGTTACGACTCGTAATCAAATACGTATCTTTCATGCCGAGGGGTTTGAAGATATACTGCCGCAGGTAGTCTTCAAATTTTAAACCTGAGACTTTTTCTACAATGGTAGCCAAGAGGGCATAATTCGTATTGCTATAACTAAAATTTCGGTTGGGGGTGTTGTATAATTTGGGCTTCACGGCACAATACCATCGCACAATGTCGTCGTTGCAAGGGTAAGGATTTCGCTTGCGTACACTATCGGTGAGCACATACGCATAGTTGGGCAAGCCACTGCGGTGCGACAACAAAGACTTAATCTGGATACCAGAATAGGGAAATTTCGGAATAAATTTTTGAATAGAATCTTCCAGTTTCAGCTTGCCTTCTTCGTACAATTTCAGGATAGCCACCGCCGTAAATGTCTTCGAAAGCGATGCCAACTGGAATTTGGACTCAGAGCGCATGGTATCTTTTTGTTCAATTTGCGCATACCCGAAGGAGTTTCGGTAAAGCACTACCCCTTGCTGGGCAATCAGGACATTCCCGTTAAAACGCTCCAACTTGTACTTACGTCGAAAAATTGAATCCAAACTCGCCGTTTTTTGATCCGCCTTGATACGCGTCCGAATTTTAGAAATCTGTTCTGGGGTCAGGGTTGCATCGGTGACACAATCAGCTAGTGCATTTTGAAGGAAAGCGGCATGGTGTTGGTCGGCTGTATTGTTACAGGAAAACGCAACAATTAATGCGAGGATGATACCAGTTTTAAACATTGTTGAAGGTTATAAATACGAGGCACTAAGTATTGAGTATGATCGTTACGCAATACGTTGCAACACCCGGCCATACCCTCTTTCGTTTACAAAAATAACAAAAAAGGCTTTGACGTCAAGCCAAAGCCTTCATATGCTTTTAAAAATCAGAAGTCTGAAGATTAATTAGTTGGCTATGAATCGTATAACCAACCCCTAATATCTACTTACCTTTCTTTGCTTCAGGTGCTTTGCTGGCCACTACTTCCCCTTTAAGGGTTAAGTATAAAGTGCCATTTTCAGCATTGCTCGGAACCGTTACCGTTTTGTTGAAAGGCCCCATTACGCCTGCATTAAACGTAGCTTTGATTGAACCTTTTTTGCCAGGCATTACTGGCTCACGCGTCCATTCTGGAGTGGTGCAACCGCATGATGCCGTTACGTTTCCTAAAACGACGGGATCAGTGCCAGTATTGGTAAACTCAAATACATGGCTTACAGGTTTGCCTTGTTCGATTTTTGCAAAATCATGCTCGACTTTGGCAAACTTCACTACTCCTTTTTGCGCGTAGCTTGCTGCGCTGAATACCAAAATTGCTACGAAAAATGAAAGAAACTTTTTCATGTTCATTGTAAAATTTAGTTTTGTAAAAGTTGGTTGCTTATCTAACAATAATTGTACTAGCAAAAGTTTTGCCAAACGTTCTTTTTGACGAAATTTTTATGGCAAGGTAACAGAAAAAACTTGTATTTTGAAACCTGATTTGTTTTCCCTTATATTTACTTGCCAAAACAATGAAATTAAATATTCGTTGTAACTAATTAGTAAATGTTTATTTATTTTACTTTTTATTTCAACGGAAACCTACTAAACTTTCATCAAGAAACGTGATAGAGAACGAACTCGCGACCGACTTTATTGCCCTTACGCGTCAAGGGATTCTGAACGATTATCGTTTGGTATGTGAAAGCCGACAAGCCAGCTTATTGGGTCGAAAAGATGTGATGGGAGGCCGTGCTAAGTTTGGTATTTTTGGCGATGGGAAAGAGTTGGCGCAGGTTGCAATGTCCAAGGTGTTTCGTAAAGGAGATTTTCGTTCGGGTTATTATCGTGATCAAACCATTGTAGCGGCCCTGGGAAATCTCACTTGGCAGCAATATTTTTCTCAATTGTACGGACACGCCGACGTCGTTTTTGACCCGCATACCGCTGGGCGTTCGATGAACAATCATTATACAACCCGTTTTCTGGACGAGAACGGCCTCTGGAAATCGCAGGTAGATACCTATAATCACATCAATGACCTTGCCCCTACTGCTGGGCAAATTCCGCGCTCGGTGGGTTTGGCATATGCGTCCAAACTTTATCGACAAAATGAAGAACTGTGGTCGATGACCAATTTTTCGCGGAAAGGCAACGAAATTACCTTTGGCACCATCGGCGATGCCTCCACTTCGCAGGGAATGTTTTGGGAAACCATGAATGCAGCGGGGGTATTGCAGGTACCACTGTTGATGTCGGTTTGGGATGATGGCTTTGGCATTTCGGTACCTGTGGAGTACCAAACAACCAAAGGAAGTATCTCAAAAGCCCTAGCTGGGCTCCAGCGCCACGATGAGGAAATGGGAATTGAAATTTTTACGGTCAAAGCTTGGGACTATGTGGGACTGCTCGAAACCTACCGTAAAGCAGAAGAGATTTGTCGCCGCGACCACGTGCCTGTGCTTGTGCATGTGCAAGAAGTAACTCAACCCCAAGGACATTCCTCTTCGGGCACGCATACCCGTTATAAATCAGCCGAGCGGCTTGAATGGGAAAAGGATTGGGATTGTAACCGTAAGTTTAAAGAATGGATTCTGAACAACGGCTACGCCCACGAAGATGAGTTGGATGAAATAGACGAACAAGCAAAAAAACTCATCCGGAATCAAAGAAATGAGGCGTGGAAAGCCTACAATGAAGCCATTGTAAAAGAGCAGAAAGAAGCCTTGACCCTCATTGAGGCGGCGGTCCAAGAAAGCCGTTTCAAAGACGAACTACTCCAACTCATTGAGGAAGTAAAACGTGAGTTTGTGCCCCTTCACCGATACAATACTACTGCCGTTCGAAAAACACTCCGTACACTGCGTTCTGAAAATATTCCTGCCAAAAAGGCGTTGGCAGATTGGCTCCAAAAAAATACCGAAATCAATCACGACCGATTTAGCTCTCACGTTTATAGTCAGTCTCCCGAATCCCCGTTAAAAATTGTGCCCGTTGCTCCTATTTACGACGACGAATCGCCGTTTGTCGACGGTCGGGAAGTAGTGCGTGACAATTTTGGGGCATTATTTGCCAATGACCCCCGAATCGTAGCTTTGGGTGAAGACGTGGGCAAAATCGGTGATGTAAACCAAGGATTTGCGGGCCTACAAGACCTATTCGGAGAATTGAGAATTACGGATACTGGAATTCGTGAAACCACCATCATCGGCCAAGGTATTGGGCTGGCCCTTCGCGGCTTAAGGCCCATCGTTGAAATCCAGTACTTTGATTACGTATTTTATGCGCTAGCCACTCTCACCGACGACTTGGCTTCGCTGCACTACCGTACCAAAGGGGGGCAAAAAGCCCCCGTCATTATCCGGACACGCGGCCACCGTCTGGAAGGGATATGGCACTCTGGTTCTCCCATGGCCTCCGTGATTCACAGTCTTCGTGGACTTCATGTGTGTGTACCGCGCAACCTCACCCAAGCCGCAGGAATGTACAACACATTGCTACGCGGCGACGACCCCGCGCTCGTGGTAGAGCCACTTAATGGCTACCGGCTCAAAGAGCGGATGCCTTCCAATCTAGGAGAATTCTGCGTTCCGCTGGGCCAGATTGAAGTATTGCGTGAAGGCACGGATGTAACCATTGTAACGTATGGCTCCATGTGCCGCATCGTGTTGGAAGCCGCCGAGGAACTCGCCCAAACGGGAATTAGTGCTGAGGTTATCGACGTACAGACATTGCTCCCCTTTGACCTTGACCATCAAATTCTAAACTCCATCAAAAAGACAAATCGGGTGATTTTTGCCGATGAAGATATGCCTGGCGGAGGTAGCGGATACATGATGCAGCAGGTGTTGGATGAACAAAATGCCTACAAATGGCTTGACTCAGCCCCCCGATGTGTTTCGGCCAAACCCCACCGCCCTGCTTACAGCTCCGACGGTGATTATTTTTCAAAACCAAATGTGGAAGATATTTTTGAAGCAGCATATCAATTAGTCAGTGAAGCCGCCCCCCAACAGTACCCTGGTTTTTGTTAATTGAAGGACGCACGACCTTACTTTTCCTACCCTTTCCACCTACCCGCGATTTCGGTTGCGGGTTTTTTATTATTCTTTAATCAGTAGGATTATTTCAGGAAAATAACTAAACCTCTCTCCTTTGCCAACAGGCCACAATTTAGAAAAGTTTTCAACCTATGGATTTTATAGTGATTAAATAAATGACTAAAATCAGCATATTTTCGACGCGTGTTTAGTACGTTGTAATAGTAATCGCTAATTTTGTACATTATTTTTAATGACATACCGAACCAACAAGTATGAATTTTAAACTATCTCAGGTCCCTGAGCGTACCACTAAACCTCGCCAATTTGGGTTAACTATGGTCATGGACAAAGGGCTAAGCATCCGTCAAATTGAAGATATGCTTGATATTTCAGCCCCGCACATCGACATCGTCAAATTGGGCTGGGCTACTTCGTTTGTTACTCCTAATCTGAAAGATAAGATTGCTGTCTATAAAAGTGCTGGAATCCCAGTCTATTTCGGAGGAACCTTATTCGAAGCCTTTGTGGTTCGCAATCAATTTGAAGACTACCGCCGTTTGATTGACGAATACGGCTTAGAATACGCTGAAGTATCTGATGGCTCGGTAGATATGCCGGAGGAAATCAAGTGTGATTTTATCAGGGTCCTTGCCGAGCAGGTAAAGGTTCTTTCGGAAGTGGGCTCAAAAGATGAAACCAAAATCATTCCTCCCTACAAGTGGATTCAACTGATGAAAGCCGAACTTGAAGCAGGTGCTTGGAAAGTAATTGGCGAAGCCCGTGAATCTGGAAACGTGGGTTTGTTTCGCTCCAGCGGTGAAGTACGCCAAGGTTTAGTGGAGGAAATTTTGACCCAAGTTCCTAACAAAGACATCATCTGGGAAGCCCCCCAAAAAGCCCAACAAGTGTGGTTTGTCAAACTTCTTGGGGCCAATGTCAACCTGGGCAATATCGCTCCCAATGAAATTATCCCGCTCGAAACCATTCGTTTGGGCCTTCGCGGCGACACATTCGCCCATTTTCTTAACGACAAAACGCGTAAGCGTTGGAAGTTAACAAAGTAAACACGCACTCTTGTGCGTTAATTAAATACTAAATAAACATCACACACACATGGAAATTCTCGCGCAGATTTTAGACTTTTTTTTACACCTCGATAAACACCTCGCCGACATCATCAATGAATACGGTACCCTTACCTATCTGATTCTGTTTTTGATTGTTTTTACCGAAACAGGTTTGGTAGTTATGCCACTCTTGCCCGGCGATTCACTTTTATTTGCGACAGGCGCATTGGCAGCTTCTACTGGAGCGCTTAATCCTTGGATTGTCATTCCTTTGCTGATTGTAGCGGCGTTGATGGGGGATAATGTAAATTACTTTGTCGGAAAATTTTTGGGAAGTACCATCAAGAAACGAGAACGAATCTTGTTTTTTAAACGTGAATATTTGGAGCAAACAGAAGAGTTTTATGCCAAGCATGGCGGCAAAACCGTCATTATGGCCCGTTTTATTCCGATTGTTCGCACCATTGCTCCTTTTGTGGCGGGTGCTGGTAGCATGACCTATTCTAAATACATTCTCTTTTGCATCATCGGAGCTATCCTTTGGGTACCTTCCCTTACCATGTTGGGTTATTTTTTTGGAAACTTAGAGTTTGTAAAAAAGAATTTCGAATTGGTTATCTTCGGTATCATCGGCCTTTCCGTTTTGCCGATGGTGTGGCAATTCGCCAAATCAAAATTGGCCTCATCCAATAAAACGACCGCCTAATAAACGAGTCTTTTCCCCACAAAAAAAGGTCGTGAGAGAGTTGTCACGACCTTTTTTTGTGGGATTTCCCAATATCAGTTCTACGAATATTCTAGCTTAACTAATACTTTAAAGTAGTATCGGCAGGGCTATCAGCGGGCCCTTTGTCCTTTTTGCTAAATACCGATACGTTTACGTATCGCTTGGGGTATTGACGAAAATTGGTCATTAATTTATTGACACTCACAATCGTACGGTTCAGGTTATCGTACAAGGCTTGATCTTTCAATAATTTACCCGCCGTTCCTTGACCTTGTTCGAGCGCCGTTAGCGACTTTTGGAGCGTTGCCACGGCAGCATTGGCCTGCGCCAATGTCTGACCTAGTCGAAGGGCTTTCAGCGAATCGGTAGTAGTCAGTAGATTACTAAGAATCGGCTTCATTCCTTTTTCAGTTTCAATCAAAGAGGCTGACAAAGCATTAATATTGGCCATGGTGGCGGCGATTGTCTGCCGATTTTGAGCTACCAATGCGTTAATTCCCATGGCCGTTTGGTCGGTCGTGGTCAGCAGTTTGTTGAGGGCGTAGCCCGTCTGGTCAAATTGGTTAATGATTTTATTGAGGCTTACAATCAGCGAATCGGCATTTTTGACCACTGGTAACGCCTTTTCTTGCAACAACGACTGAATTCCTTTTTCGGTTTCTGCCAACAAAGTATCACCTTCGTTGAGGCGGGGTACCCCCGATGGAATCTGGAGCATCAAAGCACTTCCTCCGAGCAACTCTGAGGTGAGCATTGCTTTGGTTCCTTTGGTTAAAATAATATTCCGATTGATATCAAGGGTTACTAAAACAGCATTTCCTCGCTCTTGTAGCAACTCTGTTGCTTTCACAATACCCACAGCAACACCATTGAGTTTGATGGGATTGGAAGGTTGGAGCGAACCTACGTTGTCGTACAGTACGTAGTATTTATGGGTTGTTGAGAAGAAATCCGAACCTTTTAAGAAATTGAAGCCAAAATACAGCATCGCTATGGTGACAATTGCTAATATACCAACTTTTGCTTCTTTAGATATTTTCATGGATGAGTATATGTTAAAAATGAAGCGTTAAAAGTGCATTCATAACGCCTAGCTTTTAACCCTTGACTATCTGTTTGAAATGGCAAATTTATCAGTTTTCTTCTACTTCTTCCTTATATTGCTTAAAAGCTCGGAAGATAGATTCAGCGATTTGCTCCTGACCTTCTTCCGAATTAAGGTATTTTTCTTCTTGGGCATGGCTTAAAAAGCCCGCTTCTATCAATACACTTGGCATAGCAGTCTGCCACAAAACCATAAAACCCGCCTGCTTTACACCACGACTGCTACGGTCGGCGTGTTTTTTAAATTGGCGTTCAATCTTTCCCGCAAAATTCAAACTGCTCGCTATATACGCATTTTGGCGGTTGGCAAGCATGATATACGCAAGTGGAGAGTTGGGGTTAAAGCCTTTGTATTTGTCTTCGTAGTCTTTTTCCAACAAAATAACCGCATTCTCTCTTTTGGCCACTTCTAGGTTTTCGTCCGACTTGTGCAATCCCATCACAAATGTCTCGGTTCCTGCAGGGCTTACTTTATTTTTTGGAAGAGAATTGCAGTGAATCGAAATAAACAAATCGGCTTTACGGCGGTTGGCAATGTTGGAGCGCTCATCCAAATCCACAAATTTATCGCTGGCACGCGTCAAAACAACCCTTACTTCGGGCATTTCTGACTTGATTTTACGCGCCAATTGGAGGGTAATATCCAACACAATATCTTTCTCACGCGAGATGCGCCCGCGCGCGCCAGGGTCTTTTCCACCGTGCCCTGCATCAATCACAACTGTCTTTATCCCTCCTTCGGCGTCAGATTTTAACGTAAAGCTGCAGAGCGCAATCCAGCTAAAAATCAGTAGGGTTTTAAAAATCGTCGACATGTACGTAATGAATCGTGATTAGTTATTCAACTAATTGTATTAACGTATTTAGATACAACGTCTGCGTAATTTGGCAGCTATATTTTATCTCATACGAAATAACGGCTTTTTAAAGTTCTATACTTAAACGATACAAAAAAACTTTCCGTGATTTTATCCAAGGGTAAAATAGGAAAGTTTTTATTGAATTTTACGCAAAGAAACTCAAAAATAGGATAAAAATCACAAAAGAAACCCTATACTCCTTCCGCAACCACCTCTTTGACGTCGGGCACCATTTGGGTCAGCAAGTTTTGAATACCTGCTTTGAGCGTCAGGGTTGACGAAGGGCACCCGCTGCATGAGCCTTGCAACAATACTTTTACGGTTCCGGTTATTTCTTCAAACGAATGAAACGAAATAGCTCCCCCGTCAGACTCTACCGCCGGGCGAACGTAGTCGTCCAAAATGGTTTTGATTTGACGGACGGTCGGGGTATCGGTGTCTAAGATTGCCGTGTTTTTGTCTACCGTCTTTTGTTCAAATACGGGGTGATTTTCTTCGAAGTAAATTTTCAAAAACTGCTTGGTATCCAGAATGACATCGCCCCAATCGGTGGCATCATCTTTGGTGACCGTAATAAAATTGGACGCTAAAAAAATACGTTGGACAAAAGGAAACTGAAATAAATCTCCCGCCAACGGCGACGCTTTGCCTTCAACTTGGGTTGATGCGCTGTCTGGGTAATCAAACGAAAGTCCCTGTGGTACAAGCTCGAAGTTGAGAACAAACTTCATCGAATTGGGATTGGGGCTAGCTTCTGTATAGATAAATACGGGTTGCATGGTCGTTGCTTCGCACTGTTAGTGATTAATAAAAAAACAAAAAGGACAACCTCTGGAAGATTATCCCTTTTGCAACAAAAATTTACCAGAATTGGTTTTCCTTTGGTCTAATTAACGCCTTAACACCTTCCTAAAATCGTAGAAAAATCGTTCAATCACTTTCAAATCTTCCGTCACAATCTCGCCCGTAGCCGTCATGCCGTTGCGAAAGGGGATTTTCTTTTGTGAAGATGTCACCAATCCTTTGGGAAACTGCACTTTGACCAAGTAGGCTGTATCTTTGGGCATATCCGAAATCGACGCGATGCACCCGCTCACCGTACCAAACTCCTGATAGGGATAGCCGGCAAATTTCACGATGACCTCCTGTCCATGACGCACTTTCCCGAAATTGTACTGTCCTACGTACATTTCTCCTTCAAATCCCGACCCTTCGGGCAACACATAAAATAACTCCTGCCCGGCTTTGACGGTTTGGCCTTCCTGCAACGGCGTAAGAAAAGCGACTTTGCCGCTCGTGGGTGCCGCCGACACAAAACGCTGTTTCCACGCTTCGGTATCACTTTTGAGGGTATTGATGGATTGAAAAAGGCTATTCAATTGTTCAATACGGGTCTTTTCCAGCTCCAACAATTCCTGTTGTTTTTGATTTTGCGACATTCCGTTGTTGTTAAACGCCGTTTGGGCCTGATCAACCACCTGTTTTTTAGACAGGTATCGGCTTCGGGTCTGACGCATCTCCACATCTGCAATGACTTTTTCTTCGTGCAGTTTGTGATTCATCCGCAAATCATCTTCGGTCAGTTCAAGGTCTTTTCGGTAATTATCAAGTTGGGTCTGCAGGTTTTCCCGCAATAGCCCCAACTGAGTTAAATCATTATGCAATGCAATTCTCTTTTGCTCAAAAGCCCCGCCGCGCAGCAATGCTTTTGACCGAACATAGGCATCCTGAAAGGTCTGATACGATTTTTGAAGCTCGCCCAACTGAAAATACAGCGGAATGGTCACTTTATGAATGCTTTCCAAATCACCGGAGGTGCCTGATTTAACCAACTTATTTACTACTTCATCCAATCCCAAGGCTTCTTCGGGGTTGGCTGTACTTTCCAGATACGCCAGCCGCTGCCCCTGCGTTACCTTCATTCCGTCTTTGACAAGCAGTTTCATCACTACCCCTTCGCTTTTAGCATTGACCGCCTTCGGAAAATTCATAGCCACCACGCGCAGATTCGCTTTGACCAAATCGGGGTATTCCACAAACCATCCAACCCCCAGCAAAATCAACAGGACGAAGAAAAAAACGGTAATGCCCCAACGTACCAACCACGACGGCGGCTGACTCAATACTTCGTTGACCTCAGAGCTGCGTAACCCCACTATTTCCTGTGGTGTCTCTCCCCATTGAGGCGGGAAAAACACCCCGTTGGCACGGCCTCCCGTATTGTGTTTAAGTTCTTCGGGTGATATAGGATTTATCTCTTTCATACAAAGGGCTATTCTGCCAATTCCAACTGATTGCTCACCAATTCAAAATACTTGCCACGTTGGTGTACCAATTCTGCGTGCGTACCGATTTCGGCAATTTCTCCTTTTTCCAAGACCACAATCTGGTCTGCATTTTTGACCGTACTCAAACGGTGCGCCACGACAACAACTGTTCTGCCTTCAAAGAACTCTTCCAAGTTTCGCATAATTACGCTTTCATTATTGGCATCAAGTGCATTGGTGGCCTCGTCAAAAAACAGATAATCAGGGTTTTTGTAAACGGCGCGGGCAATGAGTAACCGCTGCTTTTGGCCTTGGCTGATGCCGTTGCCTTCCGCTCCTATTTTAGTGTTATACCCCAACGGCAACTCCTCAATAAACGACTGAATATTAGCCACATGCACGGCATGAAGCAGCTTCTGGATATTCGGCACTTCGTCGCCTACGGCGATGTTGTTGGCGATGGTATCAGAAAAAATAAATCCGTCCTGCAATACCGTCCCGCATTGACTGCGCCATTGACGATGGGAGATTTGTTTTAGGCTTAGCCTACCGTGGAAACTTCCTTCTCCGCTTAATGAAGAATGGGTGAGGTTTATTTCGCCCTTTTGCGGCTCATAGAACTTCAACAACAACTTCAACAGAGTCGTTTTGCCGCTTCCGCTGGTCCCTACGATCGCCGTTATTTTCCCGGCCGGGATGTGTAAATTGATATTTTTTAACACCGGTTCGTTTCCTGCCCCGGGGTAGGTAAACGTGAGGTTGGTTACGCCTATTCCGCGCGGCATGCCCTTCTCTCCCCCTCCTCCCGTTAGCAATTTAGCGTGCATAAGCCCCTGCGAAGCAGGCCTATCCTCATCTTCCAACTCATGAATTTCATTCAACCGCTCTAAACTGATCTGTGCATCCTGCCACTGCTGCATAAACTGCACCAACTGCTCCACGGGGCTGTTCAATTGCCCGATGATGTACTGCAAAGCCATCATGCCGCCCAACGTCATTTGACCGTTGACCACGGCCGTGGCCGCCAAAAATGTAATGGCAATATTTTTTCCTTCGTTTAGAAACAGCGCCCCTGCCTGTTGGTATTGCCCCAAGGCCAATCCCTTCATGCTGAGTTTAAACTGCCGTACCTGTAAATTCTCCCATTGCCAGCGTTTGAGGTGTTCGGCATTGTTGAGTTTTATTTCCTGCACCCCCGTAATGAGTTGAATCAAACTGCTTTGATTCTGCGAAGCCAACGCAAAACGTTTATGGTCCAATTGGCGACGATACCGCAGAAAAAGCGTTACCCACAGCGCGTACAATACGCTTCCAA
>JAIXPV010000710.1 GCA_027486105.1 Runella sp.
ATGTCCCGTCGGCCTCTTGGCCGTCCCAATAAGCGCCTGCGGCACTGGCTCCAAATGAAAAGCCGTTTGTTAAGTCCTCAAACGTATCCAGAACGATAAAAAAATTGTCATTGTTGCCAAAATTGAAATCTCTTTTTAGGGATTCTACGACAAGGGCGCCCTTGACAGGCTTATAATTGATAGCAATGATGTAGAGGTTATTTTTGTCATAACACATTTTAACCTCCGTTTTAGCGCGCGATAGGCTAGTGTCCATCGGCGTAATCATAAAGAAATCTTTGGCGGTTTCGGTAGTCTGCCAAGCGGCATCATTTTCTAGACCGTCGATTTTGAGAGGGGCATCTGCTTCCCGAATGTGGTATTGGTAGGATTCATTTTTCTTTTGGGCAAAAACCGTTACCCCACACAATAAAAACCACAGAAACAGTCGCATTTGTAGAAATTGAAAAGATGTAATAAGTAAAAATGACAGGCGGTTAGGGTCGAGGCCTAACCGCCAAAGTATATGGTGTGTCTTGAAGGCTATTTTATTGGTAAGCCACCGCTACCTGCCGCTGTGAGCCAAGGTGGTCGATGCCTAGCTCTACCACATCACCCGATTTGAGGTAGCGAGGAGGTTTGAAACCAAGCCCCACTCCAAACGGTGTACCCGTAGAAATCACATCACCAGGCAGAAGGGTCATGAATTGGCTGAGGTAACTTACGAGTTTGGGGATTTTAAATACCATATCATCGGTATTAGAATCCTGTAACATTTCGCCGTTTACTTTCAACCAGAGGCGTAAGTTATGCGGGTCGGCAATTTCGTCCTTAGTCGCCATAAACGGTCCCATTGGCGCAAAGGTGTCGTTGCTTTTACCCTTTACCCACTGACCGCTGCGTTCAAGTTGAAACTCACGTTCAGAATAATCATTGTGTAAAATATAACCCGCCACATAATCCATAGCATCAGCTTCGTCGACGTAGCTAGCTTTCTTGCCAATCACAAAGGCCAGTTCCACTTCCCAATCGGTCTTCACGGAGTGTCTTGGAATAACGACATTGTCAAAAGGACCGCAGAGTGCTGTGGTAGATTTAAAGAAAATAACTGGCTCTGGGGGCACTTGAGCGCCTGATTCAGCGGCATGTTTGGCGTAGTTCAGTCCAATGCATACGATTTTGGAAGGACGTGCTACGCAGGAGCCGAGCCGAATGCTGTCGGATACTTCTGGACAGGTATCTGCATTTGTGGTCAGCCATTCAGCCAAACGTTGAATACCGTTGCTTGCAAAAAAAGCTTCGTTGTAATCCTGCCCGAAGGCTGAAACGTCAATTTTACGCCCATTGGGGAGAATTACGCCCGGTTTTTCCTGCTCAAAAGTGCCAAAACGAAAAAGTTTCATGGAATTTGGTGGTGTTTTAAAACTATCTCTGTGAGAAATAACAATTGTTTGAAAAATTCATCTTTCAAAATAAGCAGTTTTAGACCGATTTCTAACGCAGTGCAATGTTGATTTAAAAAAAATAAAATTTTTTTTCGCCCGTAATTCGCTGATATAGGTTGATTTCCATTTTTTCTTTATTTTTTTTTAGTTCAGAGCTTGCGTCGTATTCATGTTTCGCCTACTTTTGCACCACAATTCAGGGAAACAACCACCAAATTGTAAAAAAAAAGATTCTGTAGCTCAGCTGGTAGAGCAATACACTTTTAATGTATGGGTCCTGGGTTCGAATCCCAGCGGGATCACAAAAGTAGTTCAAAACACTACGAAGTATTACGAAAAACGCCTTAGATTAGCTTCTAAGGCGTTTTTTATTTATTTTCGTGCTACCACGTACCACCGTGAACCCGAAAATGTTTCAGTAAATTGTTTCAGCAAAATGACTATAACGCCTGAGCTCAACAACCGGCCCAATAAAAACGGATTGCACTCTATCCTTATACGTATTACGCAAAACCGAAAGCTGAAACGAATTGCTCTGGAATACGCTATCCCCCTGAAGGATTGGAACCCTGAAAAGAAGGAGGTACGCAAGTCAAACCCCTTTTATTTGACCATCAACGCCGCCATCAAAGCAAAAGTGATAGAAGCCGAACAAGAAACCTTGCACAGCCAGTTGCAGGATAAACCCCTTACGGCAACCCAACTTAAAAAACGCCTCAAGAAACAGGTCTACGGCGAGAGCTTCATCGAATATGCTAAGAAGAGAATAGAGGAAACCGTCAATCCAGCTACGCGTGGCAATTTGAAATCAACGCTTAATAAATTTCAAACCTTTCTAAAAAACGAAGATCTGCTGTTTCCTGAATTGGATTATGAACTTATAAAATCCTATCAGAAATACTTGCAGCGCTTGGGCAATAGCACCAACACCATACACAACTCGTTGAAAAGCCTGAGGGCTGCCTACAACGAGGCCATCGACGCTGAAGTGTATCAAACTGACAGAAATCCGTGGACCAGAATCAAGCTCAAAAAGGAGAAAACCAAACGAAGGAGGTTGGCTCCTGTGGAGCTGCTGAAGATAGAGCAGATGAGTTTGCAGGAAGGTACCGTAGCGTATCACAGCCGATATGCCTTTATGCTTTCTTTCTACTTACAGGGTATGAGGGTTACTGATTTGCTGCTGTTGACATGGGACACTATCAAAAGCGGTAGATGTGAATACGTGGCATCAAAAACCAAAAAATTTACTTCAAAGAAAATCCCCGCCCAGGCACTGACAATTTTTGATTATTTCCGTAGCCTTCGACCTGATGGCAAACCTAAGCCCAAAGACTACGTATTGCCATTTATAAAACTGAACCAAAAGAAAACTACCCCAGAAGAGTTTCGCAACCACATCGAAAGCATCAACGCTCAAATCAACGGGCATTTGTATGCCATTGCGGATGAACTGGAGATACCGCGCTTTAGTATGCATACGGCGCGGCACACCTTTGCCAACAATGCCATCCGAGCATCAGGCGGCAACATCCATGCGGTTTCGGATGCCTTGGGCCACAGCAGCATCCAAATCACAGAGCAGTATTTTGACTCAGCCTATCGTGATGAAAATGACGCATTGGGCGATATGGTCTTTGGCAAATAAATCAATTTTTTCTTGTTCCATTGCGGAACAAATGATAACTTTATAGGACTGATGAATAAACAATTGGAATTGATTATTGCCAGGCTAGAAAGGGCAAATGTGCAACTCAAAAAACTGCTTGAAAGCTACGGTAGCAAGATCACGGAAGAAGAAGTAAACGAGATTCTTGACGAAATCTTAAAGAACGAAGAAACCATCGAAAAACTTAAAAAAGGCCTATAGGCTCGAAATATTATGGACATACACTCGGAAATTCAGGCGGCTCTTGCTGAGTCGAGAGCTGCTCGTCAGGAAGCCGAAAACTACCTAATCCTAAATGGCGAAACCGTCAATTTGGCCGAATGGGTAACTGCAAAAGAATATGCACGGCGTTTTGATATCGAAAGCACAAACGTTGTTACCAATTGGATTCGCAGAGGTGTCATCCCTCCCGAAAATGTCAGAATCATTCACGAACTCAACGATATTCGATTGATTAAAGCTATTCCTTACAAGGAATCTGCCTGACGATTTCAACTTTTGTTTAATAGTACCCACGCCCGTTGATAAAATCAACGGGCTTTTTTTGTCCTTTCGTTTGGCCGCTGCTCCGCCAATCTTTGATTCCAAAAACAGACTCTATGAAACGATTTGCTACCCTACTTCTCCCTATTTGTGCGCTGCTCACGGGGCTGGCCGCTGTGGCGGCGCTGGCCTGCGTAGCCCTTGAAATTTACACCCAAATCAAAAACGGATGAAATGGTTGACACTGCTTTTGAATCTGCCATGGAGCAGCATCGGAAATCTATCCAATGGGAAGACAACCTCCGAGCCATCCTCCAAAACCATCTCTTATCGAGTTTTAATAATCGTGGTGTGTATAAGCCTCGGACTTGGAACCCTGCTCGGGTGGCGATTGACATCAGCGTCATCGAAGAAGACCTTCACCTTGCCCGATACGGCATGGCACGCCACCGACAATTATTACCAATTGAAAGCGGACTCCCTCAAACTTGAACTTTATCAACGCAATGAAACCATCATTGATCTCCGGGAGCAGATGGCGCTGGATAGTGTGCGGCGTATGTCTGAGCTGGAGGCTATGCGCACAATCAACGAGCGCTTCGGATCACCGAATCGCCTCCGCCGATAGCATTCGGGCCGAATACCAGCGCAATGCAGGCCGAGTACTGGAGGAGCTGCGGAAGGCTGATTTTTTGGCGGAGCGGCTGGAGGTGCAGCGCCTCCAGGTAGCGGCTACCCTTCAGGATTTGAAGGCCGAAACCGCCCGCCGCCAAACCTGCGAAAACAAGCTGAATATGACCACGGCCGCGCTCCAATCTGAGCACTCAGCGCACGCACAAACCAAAAACAAACTTGCCCTTCGAACGCTGGAGGCGTGGGCGTGGCGTATCGGTGCGGTGGTGGCGGTGGTATTGACTGTACGGCGCTGAAATTCCGTCCTTTTTTCGGGTTGGGTTTGAATGGATTTTTGTCTCCATAAAATTTTCTGACATGAGACCAGATATCGTTCCCAAAGCTAAAAATACAACCATGAGAGTATTCAAACCAGAGGAGGAGTTTACTCCTGAAGAGCTTGAGCAACAGGCTGCCGAGATGGCTGCCCGCGCACGAACTGTACGCGAAAAACAAAATGCCGACCGGCTGGCCCAACTCGACCGCGAACGCTCGGCCGACATGAACACCCTCGCCGAAAGCAAAACCCGCCTCAAAGAGCTTGAGGGCGTGATGGCCGTGGCGGGCAAACTCACGCTGGAGGAAGCCAAGCAACTGGCCCGCGAGCGCCAGCGCCTACTGGAGGGCATCCAAGAAATTGAGACCAAATACGAAATGGCTCAGCTGGCTCCCGCCGAAGAAACACCCACCGAACCCAGCGACAATGCCGTATGGGTCACTACTCTCAAGATCGTAGCGCTGCTGCTGATTTGTTGGGGTATTGTGCTTTACTCTGGCGACTGGATTTTGGGCAAATACCCGCAGGCGGCGGTATACAATGAGGTGTCGTTTCAGAAGATCCTGTTTGGCTTTAGCGTGTTTATTGGCGGGGTAGTGTCGGTGATCATTGCGCTGTCGGTGTTCTTTCCGGGGTTTGGGCGGTACTTCAATCCCTTTAATCACTCCCAGTTGGATTTCTTTGATGACTTTAAAACCCTTTCAGAATGGCAACGCTCCCTTATCGCTTTGGCATTATTTGCCTCATTACTTTTCTGTTTTGTACTGGTAGCAGCGGGCAAACTCGACTAGATAGCGCCACTCAGCTCCGTGGGAAAATCTGGAGTATTGCCAACGGCGAAGTGGGCCTGCGCGAGCCCAAAGGCCGCAATGATCACCCGCGTATCCTGGACTACCACCGCTCGGTGAGTAGCTGGCTCTATAAGCACCGGCCCGTGGCTCCTTACTGCGCCAGCTTTGTGTATTATGTGTATAAATCAGCGGGGGTAAAAGTGACCAAAGTGCCCAACCCAGCCCGGGCGCGGGAGTGGTTTTTGGTGAGCTCGCGTACCGTGATGACCCAACAAACCCTGCGCGGCAACCGCCGCATGATGGCCATGCCCCAAAAAGGCGACGTCGTGGGTTACTATTTCCAGCGCGGCCTAAACGCCATCAGCCACATTGAAATACTGGAGCGTGTGGATCTGGAAGAAGGCTATCTCTACGCCATCGGGGCCAACACCTCGGGCTCGCAGGCGTATAATACCGTGAATAGGGACGGCGACGGGGTATACTACGTACGGCGGAGCATTAAGTCTTTTTACAAAATAGCCAACGTGCTCTCCCCATGAAAACCTTTTTATTGATACTGGTGGCGTTGGCAGTGGCGGGAATCGTATACCGATTTTTGCCCAAAACGCCACTTGAGCAGGTGCCTGCTGCGCCCATCGTAGCCTGCGCGGCTGCGGCCGTACCACCACCACCGGCCGACAGCTCCAAGTACTGGAAGGCCAAATACGACTCGCTCTATGGTGTTTGGACGGAGGCTAGAGAGCGCATTTTTACGAAATCTAAATATCAAAAACGACTTAATAGCCATGAACAAGTTGTCACTGTTGGAGCGCTTTAATGCGCCCATGCCAAAATTCTTTCAGACCATTTTCAAAATTGGAGCCGTGGTGGTAGCCATTGGCGTGGGCCTTGGAGCTGC
>JAIXPV010000324.1 GCA_027486105.1 Runella sp.
AACTGCACCGAGCGCTTCTTAACATCTCTGCGTCTTTTTCTCCCATGGGGTATTGGAGTCCCCATCTTTGTCTGTTAGAAAATCACGCTTCGAATTATTTGGCACCGGCTCATCGAGATTTCATGAGTGTTCAGTGCATGGGCAATTTTTAAAAATCCTGTTATTGATCGTATCCGCCGATAGGTTGAGTTAAAAAACCGTCGAGGGAAGGTAATTGTTGAAAGGTTTTCGCCGGCTAGAAACCCTTCTATGCCACGTTGTGCTTACCGCTCGAACAATTAACGGGAATACTATTAACCGTTTAACTTGTGCGTAAGCACGCAAAAACAATCAATGGAAGTACTTTTTGATTCATTAGGCCTTTCGGAAGAAATTCTGAAAGCAGTAACAGAAATGGGTTTTACCAAACCCTCACCCATTCAGGCAGAAGCCATCCCGTCCCTTTTGGAAGGCCGTGACGTATTGGGACAAGCCCAAACAGGAACGGGCAAAACCGCCGCTTTCGGTATTCCTGCGCTTGAAAAAGTAGATATCTCCGACAAGCGTACCCAAGTATTAATGTTGTGTCCTACCCGTGAGTTGGCAGTACAGGTAACCGAAGAGTTACGTCGTTTGGCCAAATACAAAAAAGGGTTGAAACTCGAAACCGTTTACGGTGGTGATTCGATTGAACGTCAGATTCGTTCGTTGAAAATAGGTGCCCAGATTGTGGTCGGAACACCGGGCCGTGTCATGGACCTTATTGAGCGTAAGGCGCTTAAGCTGGATTTTGTAAATTATGTAGTATTAGACGAAGCCGACGAAATGCTCGATATGGGCTTTCGTGAAGATATTGATACCATTCTGGAAAGTGTACCCGATGAGCGCCAAACGGTGTTGTTTTCGGCTACCATGTCGAAGCCTATCATGGGCATCGCTCAAAAATTCCAGGAAGATCCCGTCCAAATTAAAATTACGCGGAAGGAAGTTACCAACGAAAACATTGAGCAAACGTATTTTGAAGTAAAACAACGGGGCAAAATCGAAGTGACTTGCCGGGTATTGGATGCCTACGATTTAAAGCAGGTCATTATTTTCTGTAACACTAAACGTAAAGTAGACGAAGTAACCGAAGAACTCTCTTCTAAAGGGTATTCGGTCGAAAGTTTGCACGGCGATTTGCGCCAAACACAACGAAATCAGGTAATGGCGAAGTTTCGTTCGGGAGCTGCCAATATCTTGGTAGCCACTGACGTAGCCGCTCGCGGTATCGACGTGTCGGGTATCGACGCCGTTATCAACTTTGACTTACCGCTCGACGAAGAATACTACGTGCACCGTATCGGTCGTACTGGCCGTGCTGGCTTAACGGGTAAAGCGCTGACGTTGGTAGCCAAAGACGAAAAATACCGTTTGCGCCAGATTGAGACCTATACTAAAGTGAAAATCGACAAAGGGGTTATTCCAACCTTTGAAGACATCGTGGGTGTACGCAAAGCCCGTTTTATCTCGCAAGTAGAAGAGGCGGTTTCGACCGGCGATTTGGATTTGTACGAAGATATGTTGGGTATGTTGCATCATACTACGGGTTTCACTACGGAGCAGATTGTAGCCGCATTGGTCAAAATCAACATGGGTGTTCAGAAAAGCGAATTTGCCGATAATGATTTGGCATGGGATGCCGACCGTGACCGTCGCCCGTCAGAAAGAGGATTTGAAAAACGTGGTCGTTTTGAAGACCGTGGCGGAAGAGGAGAAGAGCGTGGCTCAGGCCGTTTCGGTGACCGTGGCGGTGATAGAGGTGGCCGTGAAGGCGGTGGTCCAAAACGCAACGAACCAGGTATGGTTCGTCTGTTTGTAAGCGTAGGTCGCAAAGACCGCGTTCAACCACGCGACATCGTTGGGGCTATCGCTGGCGAGGCGGGTATTCCTGGCCGCGTGATTGGCTCAATTGATATTTTTGATGCGTACTCGTTTGTGGATGTTCCCGAGCGCGACGCCCGCAAAGTGGTGGAAGCCATGAGCGGCAATACCATCAAAGGTAAAATGGTCAATATTGAAGTAGCACGATAATGTAGGGGTGGTGTTTAGCGCTGCCTTTCAATCATTTGCAGTTCACAATTTACAGTATAAGTACCTTATCTGTTGATTGTGAACTGTTTTTGTATTTAATGAAGACCAAAACTATTTCACCCTAAATTTGGTTGAATGTAAGCGTGAAATGACAACACGCCAATTTACATTCCTCAAGAAAAAGAAACGTTCTTATGATAGAAAGACCCATCACTGACTGGTTGCCCCTGACAAAGAAAGAGGTTGAAAAAAGAGGCTGGGACGAAGTGGATGTTGTGTTGGTTTCGGGGGATGCCTACGTAGACCATCCTGCCTTTGGTACAGCCGTCATTGGCCGTATCATGGAAAGCGAAGGCTTCAAGGTGGCGGTGGTAGCCCAACCCAACTGGAAAGACGATTTACGGGATTTTAAGAAATTCGGTCGACCCAAATACTTTTTCGGCGTCACGGCGGGCTGCATGGATTCGATGGTGAATCACTACACGGCCAACAAACGCCTGCGCTCTAATGATTCGTACACGCCAGGCGGCGAGGCAGGTTTTCGCCCTGACTATGCCACTACGGTCTACTCCAATATATTAAAACAACTCTATCCTGATGTACCAGTATTGATTGGCGGAATTGAGGCGTCTTTGCGGCGCGTTACGCACTATGATTATTGGAAAGACCAATTGATGCCCACCATCTTGGCCGATTCTAAAGCCGATTTGCTGGTGTATGGCATGGGCGAGCAGCCCCTGCGCAAGCTGTTGAAGTTGGTGCGCGAAGGAGTTCCGTTGAATACCATTCGGAACGTAAATCAAATCGCTTACTTACAGGATTCAGAAGCAGAGTTGCCGAGCGACAAAGGCTGGGAAACGGTTGAGCTAGCGAGTCATGAAGTGTGTTTACAGGATAAAATCAAGTATGCCGCCAACTTCAAGATTGTGGAGGTAGAATCCAATAAATGGCAGGCCAATCGAATCATCCAGAAGGTAGGTAACCAAACATTGGTCATCAATCCGCCGTTCAAAATCATGGATGAAAAAGAAATTGATGCTTCGTTTGACTTGCCCTACACGCGTTTGCCGCACCCCAAGTACAAAACGCGTGGCACGATTCCTGCCTACGAAATGATTAAGTTTTCCATCAACATGCACCGGGGCTGTTTTGGCGGGTGCAGCTTCTGTACTATTTCGGCGCATCAAGGAAAATTTATCGCGTCGCGGAGCGAGAAGTCAATCATGAAAGAAGTGGAGGAGGTAACAAAACACCCTGAATTTAAGGGTTATATCTCCGATTTGGGCGGGCCGTCGGCCAATATGTACCGTATGAAAGGCAAAGACGAAGCCATTTGTGCGCGTTGCACCAGTCCGAGCTGTATTCACCCTGTGATTTGTTCAAACCTGGATACCTCCCACAAGCCAATTACGGAGTTATATAAAAAAGTAGATGCGCATCCGAAAGTGAAGAAAGCCTTTGTGGGGTCGGGTATTCGTTATGATTTGTTGGTGGATGATTTCAACAAAAATAACAAAGACAACAACCACGACGAATACATGGAGCAACTCATTACGCGCCACGTATCGGGTCGGTTGAAAGTAGCGCCCGAGCACACCTCCGACGATACGCTGCGCGTAATGCGTAAGCCGTCGTTTAAGTATTTTAAATTGTTCAAACAGAAATACGACAAGATTTCCGATAAACACAACCTCAATCAACCTCTGATTCCGTATTTTATTTCTTCGCACCCTGGTTGCGAAGAGGCAGATATGGCCAATTTGGCAGCCGAAACCAAAGACCTTGGCTTCCGATTGGAGCAGGTGCAGGATTTTACGCCTACGCCCATGACCGTGGCGGAGGTGATTTACTATTCGGGCGTTCATCCCTATACGTTGAAGCCTGTCTTTACGGCCAAAACAAAAGAAGAAAAATTGAACCAAAATCGGTATTTCTTCTGGTACAAGCCCGAATTTAGAAGCCTGATTAGAAGCCGATTAAACAAACTTAAACGCCCCGATTTGGCTGACCGACTTTTGAGTAATCCCAAAAAGCAAGAAACGAGGGTAGAGAAGAGAATGGGCAAAAAACGATAAGTTATTTGTAGGCTTGGCAAGTTTTAAAAAGGGGGACACCCAGTCTTGCCAAGCCATTTTTATTTTTTCTTCAACGAAATCACTTCGCTATACGCTTCATTCAGCGCTTCCACCATTTTGTTCCATTCGGGAAAACTAGACTTTTTTACAAGCAATGTGTTGAGTGTCAGTTGGGTACGGGTAATAATCTGACCTTTTTTCTGTTCGTAGGTAAGCGTAAATCCAAAGTCGGGATTAGAAAAAGACCGATTTTCGGGCAAGTAAGAAACCTCATATCCTGCAGGAATTGGTAAGATCTCGACGGTTTCCTGAGTATGCGCAAATTCGTGTTTCCAGTCATTTTTACGCGTATCCTCCATGCGCTTATCAGCCCAAGTACGTGTCAAGTGGGGATTGACAAACAACTCTCCCGCCGCTTCCTGTACGTAGTCGGGTACCCGAAAAGTGTAGTCAAATTGCACAGGCACATCTCGCTGATTGATGCCCGAAACCGTCCGTTTTTCCAGCGTAGATTTATTGGTTCCGCGACTGAGAATGTTTTTGTAGTACTCATCCCTTTGGGGCTCCGAACGGTATTGAATCGCCGATTTGACGGATGTTTTCCACAATCCTTCAAACATTAGCGTGCCTTGTCCCTTCAGCGTCTTGCCCTCGATGGAAAGAACCATGGAATCCCGTCGGAAATTTTGGGCAGCCAGAACAATAGGTACGGGTACGATTTCATATTTGTCTTCCGAGGTCATAATCATCGCTTCTTTGCCCTGAATGTGTGAAGTAGGTAGGCCAAAATCAATGCGGTCGTCGGTAGCATCCAAAAACTGCCATTTGCCATCTCTTCTAACGGCCGCAATCATGTGGTTATCAACACTCATCGAGGGGTTTTCCACATAACGATACGGAATATCCCGCGTACCAATCCAAACCAGATGTGCTGGAACGCCCGCCAAATTGAGCATTGTAGAGGTCAGACTGGCCATGTCTTTACAATCTCCATAGCGTTTTTGGCAAACGTCGGCTGCTTGGCGGGGAATAAAACCGCCCAATCCTTCTTCAAAAGCAATGTATTTGATGTGGTCTTGCACCCAATAATAAATCGACTTGATTTTTTCTTCTTCGGTTTTGCCCCGCGTCAGGGAGTCAGTTAGGGCTTGCAAAGGAGCGTTAGGTTGTTTATTGAGGTCTTTTACCAAGCTTTTATAGTAGTTAAACAGCTTTTGTACATTCCCCAATACCTCGGTCGTTTTACCATCGATAGTATAACTTTCGATGAATAAAAGCACTTGCGGTACATAATAACGTAGAGAAAGGGATTCGGTTTCGAGCGGGGAGGCTTTCAGGTTTTGGGCTTTCCAAGCGTAGGTTGTTTTTCCGTTTAGGGTGGTTTGTTTAAACGTAATTCCCTTCATATCGCCGTAGGTTTTATAGGATATTTTAACCGAGGCAGGAAACGTAACTGAAAAATCGCTGTTGATGACGGGTACATAGTTGCCAAACACAAACCCCGAAAGCATATACGGATTTTTGATACGCTCACGGTAAGATACGGTTCCGATGCCTCCCTGTTTTGCCCCTGGAAACGTAAATTTTTTAACCTGCATATCGTCAAAAAATATCCCTCCTCCGGGGCTGGGGCGTTCGGTTTTGAAGTCGGTCACGGGCGTACGTTTAAATCCTGCTTTTTCGGGAACGTACGAAATGGCCTCCAAATCCTTGATTTCTTGAAACGCATCCGAAAAATAAATGCGCTCGTCGGCCCAAACGCTGGCGCGTTCATCCAAAAACACGCGATCTTCCTGATGCAAAACGTCGATTTGCAAAGCTCCATTCACCACATCTACCGTTACCTGTTCGGAACGGTTGAGATACGCCATTTCTTCATTCGGAAACTTAGCCTTCAGCTGGGCTACGTTTACTTTGGGTTGTGCCCAAATAAGCGTAAACGAGAGAAGTATAAAGGTTAGCGTTGTGAGGGTGAAGCGGGGGATTCCAACGGTTTTATGGGGCAAAAACGGGTAAGGCATAACTTAGAAAATGATTTATGTGGCCTATAAATAACGGAAGGTTGCAGGGAAAAGTTTTATTTTGTGAAACGTTGCGAACCATATGACTTTTTTCTTCTTTTGGAGCAAAACACTTAATGGCATTTTATGGAACAATCCTCGGATGATTTGATTCTTAACACTAATGAAGCTATTCAAGCATATCTAAATATGCCTGATTTGCTGCGGGATTTGCTTCTTCAAATAACAAAAGATTTTCAGACGGCACAAATACCCTTATCGCCTGATGCTTTGGTGAATTGCTCTTTTGAAGGACTGTGCGAAACCCTCGTAAGGGCCTTGGATGCACATTTGGCAAAGGGAGGAACGTTGAAAAATGTCTTGAACCGGGTTGATTTAACCGAAAAACAGCTAAAAAAATACATTCCTGCACGTCTGACGTCTAACCTGCGCCCTTTGGCGGAGTTGATTATAAAGAGAGAATTACAAAAAGTAGTCATCCGTTATTGGTACCGGCAATCTTCAGAAAAATGAAAAACCGCAGAATGAATTGTCAGTTTTTAAAAGATTTCGTTGAACCTTAGTACCTTTGTAAGTGTTAAAGTGACACTAACTTATGAAGGAAAAGTGATGAGTAACAGTTATGCGTCTTTGGCGCTGGAGTTGACGACTGCCGTTGACGACGAGCGGCCTGTATATATTGCTGGAAATTTTTGTGAATGGTTTCCCGACATTGAGCGATTTAGAATGCAGAAGGTAGAGCCGGGTAAATATAGATTTCAATTTCCGTCTGATTTTTTGTTTGATAAACCGCTAGAATATAAATACACCCGTGGAGGATGGGATCAGGTAGAGCTTGATTCTTTCGGAGAAGCTCCTCAAAATCGTAGAGTTCGTGCCAAAACAAAGTCCCAAAAAGATTTTGTACCCTACTGGCGCAAAGATGGTCGGTCTTTTGATCCGCTTCTTGTTCCGACCATAGAAACGGTTGCCGAACAATTTGAAATGCCGCAGTTGGGACGTACACGCCGCATTCGTATTTTACTGCCCCACGATTACTATACTTCTGAAAAACGTTATCCTGTGATCTACCTTCAAGATGGTCAAAACCTATTTGGAGATGGCTCGGTATATGGAAATTGGGAAATCGATAAAAAGATGGCTATTCTTGCTGCTCAGGGCAAAGAAAGCGTGATTATTGTAGCCATAGACCATGCCGACGAAGACCGGTTGCACGAATTTGCCCCCTATGCCAATCCTAAATTTGGGAAAGGCTCTGGAAAAAAATATGCCAATTTTATCGTACGTACCTTAAAACCGTACATTGACAAACACTACCGCACCCGTCCTGAGCGCCAGCATACGGGTGTGGGAGGAAGCTCAATGGGTGGACTGATAAGTATCTACGCGGGCTTGATGTATCCCGAAATACTCGGTCGTTTAATGATATTTTCGCCGTCTTTATGGGTCTCTGAAAAAATATACTTCGACGCCATTGAGTTTTTTAATCCGATGGAAACGAAGATTTATGTATACGTAGGAGGTAAAGAAGGACGTTACATGATTCAAAGCACAGAACGACTCAAAGAGGCTGTGGAACGGCAAGGGTGGTCGCCTGAGCGCCTGCAATTAAAACTCTCAGTAGACCCCAAAGGAGAGCATAACGAAACCCGTTGGGGAAAAGAATTTCCCAGGGCCATAGAGTGGCTTTTTTTTGAAACCCGCTGATTGACGCATTTTGGCATTTTTTTTGCTCTTCCGCTTGAAGCTTTATTCAAGTGTTAGTGAAAGAAACTTGGTGCTAATCAAAATGTGTATCTATAAAATTACCCGTTTTTGGGTTTTTGCGGTCAATAATCTGTTGTCGAAGCGGTGTTTTTTCGGTAGCGGATTGTTGTTGCTTGCGGGTGTGATGTATGCCCAGACGCCCGTTCTTCTCAAAGATATTAATTCCCTTACTGATCCTATTCGCCCCGGGACAACCCTGAGCAGTGATCCTCGCTTTTTGGTGAATCACAAAGGCATGCTGTTTTTTACGGCCAAAGAAAACAACACTACTGTTGGACTTTGGAAGTCGGATGGTAGTGCCACAGGAACGGTAAAGGTGACCGATTTGCCTTATTCTGCCTACGGATTAACCAGCGCGGGAAATCTTCTCTACTTTGCAGCCGACCAGTCAAATTTTGGCTATGAACTTTGGAAGTCAGATGGTTCTCCTAATGGAACCGTTCGGGTAAAAGATATACACCCAGGGAGCTTGGGCAGTATGCCAGAAAATTTTACGAACGTAAACGGCACCCTGTTTTTTGTGGCTACCGACCTTGTTCACGGGAGCGAACTTTGGAAATCAGACGGTACCGAAGCAGGAACCGTATTGGTAAAAGATATTGTACTGGGCAGCGGAGGGAGTAATCCCCAAGGGTTGACCCATGTAAATGGCGTTTTGTACTTTGTGGCAGACGACGGTTCAAATGGCTATGAACTTTGGAAATCTGACGGTACCGAAGCAGGAACGATGTTGATAAAGGATATTTATGGGGGGCCATCCAGTAGTGCAGCGCAGTATCTTACTAATGTAAATGGTACGCTATATTTTGTAGCTGATAACGGGGCCAATGGCTATGAACTTTGGAAGTCAAACGGTACTCCTGCTGGGACAACGTTGGTCAAGGATATTTGGAGTGGCAACCAAAGTTCAATGCCCCAATTTTTGACCGAGCTAAATGGTCTGGTGTACTTCTCAGCTAACAACGGAACGAATGGTTATGAGCTTTGGAAATCAGATGGTACGGCCGCTGGGACGGTATTGGTGGCAGATATGCAAGC